>DATHPT010000392.1:0-8918 GCA_035483615.1 Solirubrobacteraceae bacterium
CACGGTCGTCGTCCCTCCCAGCTGCCCGGCCGGTGGCTTCCCGTTCGCCGCTGATTTCACCTACGCCGACGGCACCGGCGGCACCGCCCTCGCCACGGCCCCCTGCCCACGATGAGGACTCACCACCCCCACCAAACGAGGACGGCTCGCGGCCTCCTCATTCACCGCGATCAAAGAAAGGCACTCCGATGCGTCATCACAGCGATCGACTCCCACGTCTCGGCACAGCTTCGATCCTCACAGTGACACTTGGAGCGCTGATCACGCTCTGGCCTGCCGAGCCGGGCGTAGCCCACGCGTCGCCTCACTCTGCCAGCGCCGCGAGAGCCTTCACCCTCCTGGAGACAGGCAACCTGCACCTGACCAGCAAGCAGGGCTTCACCCTCAAAGAGCAGGGCCCGGCCGCGGGGACGGTGAAAGGCACGATCTACGTTCACCTGAAGATCGTCTCCACCACCCACGTAACCGCGGAAGTCAGCATCTACCCAAGCGGTGGATCGATCACCGGATTCGGCACCGCGAGCTACCACCGGGGCACCTCCAGCGCCGACTTCTCCGGCTCGCTGTCGATCAATCGAGGAACCGGGAGCTACAGCCACGCCCACGGCTCGGGGCTGAGCTTCAGCGGCACCATCCAGAGATCAAACGATGCTGTCACCGTCCGCGTGAGCGGCAAAGTGTCGGCCTGACAGGACTCGAGACCACGATCACATGCTCGAGCTGCGTGAACTGGCAAAGCACTATCCGGCCGTCGGCGGGGAGCCGGTGCGCGCGGTGGACGGCGTCTCGCTGAAGGTGTCATCCGGCGAGATGGTCGCTCTCTACGGGCCCAGCGGATCGGGCAAGACCACGCTGCTGCTGATGATCGCCACTCTGCTCGAGCCCACGGCCGGGGCCGTGCTGATAGGCGGACGGGACATATCCTCGCTGTCCGAGCGCGAGGCCTCGCGCTTCAGGCTCTCCGAACTGGGCTTCATCCGGCAGAACTTCGACCTCTTGCCGGGCGTCACGGCGATCGACAACACCGTTCTGAAGCTCCTGAAGAAGATGCGCTGGCGCGAGGCCCAGCGCGAGGTCACACCGCTGCTCGAGCGCCTTGGCCTCGGGGATCGCCTGCAGCATCGCGCCGAGACGCTTTCCATGGGAGAGCGCCAGCGCGTGATGATCGCCAGAGCGCTGTCCACCGAGCCCCGCATGCTGCTCGCCGACGAGCCAACCGGCAGCCTCGACACACAACGCGGGCGCGAAGTGCTCGAGCTGCTGCGCAGCCTGTGCCGCGAGCGGGGGGTCGCAGTGGTGCTGGTCAGTCACGATCCGATGGCAGCCCTCTACGCCGACCGCGTGTACGCGCTGCGCGACGGCCATCTCTCAGACTACGAGTCAGCCGACCCCGCCGGCGCGCAGCTCACAGCCGGCGGTCGCTGAGCCGGGTAGCCGTGAAGCTGTCAAACGCCCTGCGCCTGTACCGCGTGCGGCTGCGCGCACGGCTGCTGCAGGAGTGCTTTGCGATCGTGGGGATCGCGGCCGGAGTCGCGCTGCTGTTCGCCTCCCAAGTATCGAGCTCGAGCCTGCAGAGCTCCGTGTCGGAGCTGTCACGTGGAATCGTCGGAAATGCCACGTTGCAGCTCGTCGCCCGCGACCCCCACGGCCTGCCGGCGGACATGCTCGGAGATGTGCGCCGCATCGCCGGCGTCCGAGCCGCGGCGCCGCTGCTGGAAGCGGGGGCGAACGCGATCGGCCCCAGAGGCAGCGAATCGGTCGAGCTGGTCGGGGCAGACCCAAGCCTCTCCCAGCTCGGGGGCACGCTCGTGCGTCACACCAGCCTCTCACCCTTCGGGAACATCGGCGCGGTCGTGCTGCCCGCCCCGCTTGCAAAAGCGATCGGCGTCACCCAGTTCGGCCAGGAAGTCACGCTCGAGCTCGCCGGCCACACAGTCAAGGCTCCGCTCTACTCACAGCTCCACGCCCGGCAGATCGGCGGGTTGATCGCAACCCCGATCGCGATCGCTCCGCTGTCCTACGCACAGGAAATGACCGGCCTTGCCTCGCGTGTGAGCCGCATCCTCGTGGAGCCTCGCCCCGGCTCGCAATCCCAGGTGCGAGCGGCGCTTCAAACCCTTGCTGCGGGGCGCCTGGACGTGGAGGCCACCAGCTACGACGAAACCCTGTTCGCAAAGGCCGCCACGGCAAGCAACCAGTCCACCGCGCTGTTCTCGGTGATCAGCGCGCTCGTCGGCTTCCTGTTCGCCTTCAACGCGATGCTGCTCACCGTCCCCCAGCGCAGACGCTTGATAGCCGACCTGCGCCGCGACGGCTACACACCCCTGACTGTGATCGCGGTGCTGCTGCTCGACGCCCTCGCGCTGGGCCTGATCGCCTGCGCGCTGGGCCTGGCGCTCGGCGAGGAGCTGTCGATCCACCTGTTCCACGCCAACCCCGCGTTCCTCTCGCTGGCCTTCGCGGTCGGCTCGGAGCGAGCCGTGAGCTGGCAGAGCGTCGCGATCGCCGTCGGGGGAGGAATGACAGCGGCGATCGTGGCCGTGCTCAGCCCGCTGCGCGACATCCTCTCCCGCGACCCCCTCGCCGCGATCCGCTCACGGGAGGGATCGGGCGCTGCCCACACCGGGCGCCGGCGTGCGCTTGCCGGGCTCGCCTGCCTCGCCGGCGCCACCGCACTGTTGCTGGCCGCCCCCGATGCGTCGATCCCCGGGATGGTGCTTCTGCTCAGCGCCCTTCTGCTGGAGCTGCCGATCGCGCTCAGCGCGACCCTGACGCTCGTCAGGCGGCTCGCCGCAATGATTGTGAGCCCCATTCCCCACGTCGCCGCGATGGAGCTCAGCGCCGCCCGCTCCCGCGCGGTCGCGATCGCCGCCACCGGCGCGATCGCGGTGTTCGGCAGCGTCGCGATCCAAGGAGCCCATCACGACCTGCTCGCGGGCCTCGAAAACGCGGCGCACGACACGAACGCGTTCACCGACGTGTGGATCGCGCCCGCCGGCTCCTACAACCTGCTGAAGACCGCGCCCTTCCCGGCGGTCGAGCAGACCAGGCTCGAGCATCTGCCGGGGGTGCGAGCGGTGCGCCTCTACCGCAGCGGCCTCCTGGATTACGGCCAGCGCCGGGTGCTGGTGATCGCGCCACCGCGCCAAGCCACTCCGCTGCTGCCCGAAGACCAGCTCCTGCAAGGCAACCCTCGCCAAGCAACCGAACGCGTGCGCGCCGGCGGCTGGCTGGTGCTCTCCCAGGCGCTCGCCGAAGAACAGCATCTGCACGTAGGCCAGGCGTTCACCCTCCCGACCCCCAGTCCACAGACGTTCCGGGTCGCGGCGCTGTCGACGAACATCGGCTGGGCTCCCGGCGCAATCGTGATGAGCGCATCCGACTACGCGCGCGCGTGGGCGAGCACCGACGCCAGCGCCTACAACGTCCTGCTCGTGCGGAACGCCTCGCTCGCGCAGGTCCTCGGCGAGCTCAAGCGCGCGCTGGGCCCCAACTCGGGGCTCACCGTGCAAACCGCCGCCCAGCACACTGCCCAGCAGAGCACCCTCAGCCGCGAGGCGCTTGCCCGCCTCACCCAGATCGCCACGCTGATCCCGATCGTCGCTGTGCTGGCGATGGCTGCCGCGATGGGCGCGATGGTCTGGCAACGCCGTCCGCGGCTCGCCAAGCTCAAGCTCGAGGGACTGCCCCGAGCCGAACTGTGGCGCACGATCCTGCTCGAGAGCTTCATGCTCCTGCTCGTCGGCTGCCTCACCGGAGCCGCCTTCGGCCTTTACGGGCAGCAGCTCGCCGATCGTGCGCTTGCGCACGTGATCAACTTCCCCGTCGTCTATTCGGTCACCGCGACAGGCGCCCTCACAAACGTCGCGCTGGTGAGCGCAGCGGCGCTCTCGATCATCGCCCTGCCCGGCTACCTGGCGAGCTCGGTGCCGGCGGCGCTTGCTCTGCAAGACTGATTCTGATGGCGGGAGCGGAGCGGCGGCGGCCCTACAAACAGGTGGCCCGCGCCCAGGCGCAGGAGCGCACCCGCGAGACTCTGCTGCAAGCAGCCACCGAAGAGATCGAGAAGGACGGCTGGAAGCAGGCGTCCTTGGAGTCGGTCGCCGAGCGGGCGGGCGTCACCAAGCAGACGGCGCTACGCCATTTCGGCTCCAAGGAAGGCCTGTTTGACGCTGTCCTGCGACGCACCAGCTCGATCGTCGTCAAAGAACGCGCCGAAGCGCCGATAGGAGACATCCCCGGAGCGGTCGCCAACCTGATGCGCCACTACGAGCGCTACGGAGACGTCGTGACACGCCTGCTGCCCTACAGAGACGCCGTGGTCCGGGTGCTGGGACCGAACCACCGCGGCTCGCTCGCGCGTCGCGCCGTCGACCGCGGCCACGAGGTGCACGAAGAGTGGGTCCTGAGCACGTTCGAGCCGCTGCTCGAGCGCGTCGATGAGCAAACGCGCCAACGACGCCTGGCGCAGTTGGTGGCAGTATGCGACGTGTACATGTGGAAGATCCTGCGGCGCGACCTCAACCTCAGCTTGACAAGCGCCGAAGCAGCGCTCGTTGAGCTGATCGAGCGTCTGGTCGAGCCGGACGCTCCGCGGCCCAAGCGCAAGAGCAGGAGCAAGCCACCGTCGCGGGCGCAACCCAGTGTGAAGGACACACGATGACCGGCGCTCTGTACGGGCTGGCCAAGGCCTGCGTGCGGCATCGATTCGTCACTCTCGGCCTGTGGCTGGTGGTGACGATCGTGCTGGTGAGCGTGTCACACAGCCTGGGGGACAACACCAACGACAACCTGTCGCTGCCGGGCACCGACAGCCAGCGAGCGACGGACACGCTCGCACGCTCGTTCCCCGATCAGGCAAACGGAACGAGCCCGATCGTCCTGCACGCGCACACAGGCAAGCTCACCGACTCCAACTACGCAAGCGCTGTCAGCAAGGCTGCCGCCGACGTCGCCAAAGCGCCGAACGTCGCATCGGTGACCAGCCCCCTCACCCCCCAGGGCGCGTCGGCATTGAGCAAGGACAAGGCCACCGGCTACCTCTCGGTCACACTCGCGGTCCCTCCCGGGGAACTGTCGGTCGACGAAGCCCAGGCGATCATCGACTCCGCCCACGCCGCCAAGCAGGCCGGACTCGAGGTCGAGACCGGAGGCCAGCTCGGGCAGAAGGTCTCCAAACCCGCCACCGAGTCCAGCGAGCTGATCGGGATCGTGGCGGCGATGGTGATCCTCACGCTCACCTTTGGCACGGTCATATCGATGCTGCTGCCGATCCTCAACGCGATCCTCGCACTGCTCTCGACGCTGGCGATAATCCGCATCCTCGGTCATGTCATAGCCGTGCCCACGGTCGCGCCCACCCTGGCCACGATGATCGGCCTGGGTGTCGGGATCGACTATGCGCTGTTCATCGTGACCCGCCACTTCCGCGGCCTGAGCGATGGGCTCGACCTGGACGAGTCGATCGCGCGCGCTGCCGCCACCTCGGGGGGCGCCGTGTTCTTCGCCGGAGGGACGGTCACGATCGCGCTGGTCTCGCTGGCGGTGGCCGCCATTCCGCTGGTGACCACGATGGGCCTGATGGCGGCCGTGGCTGTCGTGGTCGCCGTGCTGGCCGCGCTCACCCTGCTGCCGGCAACGCTGGCCATCACCGGCCCCCACATCAACTCGCTGCGCGTGCGTGCGCCTCAGCCAAGCGAGCCGGCGCGAGAGGGCGCCTCGGCGAGATGGGCGCACGCGGTCGCCAGACACCCGCTGGTGGGCGGTCTGGTCGCACTCGCGATCCTGCTGCCGCTGACGATCCCATTGCTCTCGCTATCGCTTGGCCAACAGGACACAGCCGCCCTGTCCACCTCCACCACTGCCCGCCGCGCCTATGACCTCATCTCTGAGAACTTCGGCGCGGGCGTCAACGGCCCGCTGCTGGTCGCCGTATCGCTGGGCTCGCCCGCTCAGACGCCCTCAACCGCGACACACGGCTCAAACGGGGCCGGCGGCGCCTCCACGGGCTCCTCGAGCTCGGGTGGCGCCCAGACGGATCCTCGCACCGGCGACCCGCGTCTGCAGACCCTGCAACAGGACGTCGCCGCCACCCACGGTGTGGCGGCTGTGAGCCCGCTCCAGCTGGACAAAGCCGGGACCACTGCCTATTTCAACGCGATCGCCACCACCGGCCCTGCCGAGAAAGCCACCGAACAGCTCGTCGAAGAGCTGCGCTCGAGCACGATCCCGGCGGCCGAACGGGGCACGAACATGCGGGCCAACGTCGGCGGCAGCACCGCCGGCTATGTCGACCTGGCCTCCCGCATCTCCGAAAAGCTGCCCCTGCAGATCTTCGTCGTGATCGTGCTCAGCTTCCTGCTGCTGATCCTGTCCTTCCGCACCATGGTGGTTCCAGCGCAGGCGGCGATCATGAATCTGCTGTCGATCGGCGCCTCCTACGGCGTGCTCACGGCCGTGTTCCAGTACGGGTGGCTGAGCAGCGCCATCGGCCTCGACGGGCCCGTCCCGATCGTCTCCTATGTGCCGCTGTTCATGTTCGCGATCCTGTTCGGGCTCTCGATGGACTACGAGGTGTTCCTGGTCAGTCAGATCCAGGAGCACGTCCACGCCGGCGAGGACAACCGCAGCTCGGTGATATCGGGGCTGCTCACGAGCGCGCGCGTGATCACCGCCGCGGCCCTGATCATGGTCTTCGTGTTCGGCAGCTTCGTCCTGAACGGGGATCCCACGATCAAGCAGTTCGGTGTCGGGCTCGCGGTCGCCGTCGCGCTCGACGCGACCGTCGTGCGCTGCCTGCTGGTGCCGGCGCTGATGGTCCTGATGGGCAAGATCAACTGGTGGATCCCGCGCTGGCTCGACAGGAGCCTCCCCCACGTGAGCATCGAGGGCGCCGAGTTCTTCCAATCGCGCGACCTCGCGCCCGAGGCCGAGGCCGAGGCGGTTCCCGGAGCCTGACCGCGACGTCATCACCCCGAAGAGGGGATGAGATCGCCGAGAAGGTGAGATCGCCGGCGGGCGCATCGCGCTAGGCTCAAATCCAATCAGGCGAACAGGACGGGAGTGGCCACCATGAACAGCATCCTGGAGAACCGTCGAATCAGGAGCCAGTTGCCACCGGGCCCGAAAGTGCCCGCGAGCTGGCAGACGGTCGCCTCCTGGAAGCGCCCGACCGTCGGCCTGGAGCGCGCCCGCAAGCGCTATGGCAAGCGCTTCACGATCCGCCTGCTCGGCCAGCCGCCGTTCGTGGTCCTCTCGGACCCCGACGACATCAAAGAGCTGTTCCAGGCGCCCCCGGACGTGCTGCACCCCGGCGAGGGCGCGCGCATCCTCGAGCCGATCGTGGGGCCCAACTCGGTGATCCTGCTCGACGAGGCGCCGCACCTGGAGCAGCGCAAGCTGCTGCTGCCGGCCTTCCACGGCGAGAACATGCAGAGCCTGGCCGATCTGATGACCGACCTCACAGAGCGCGAGGTCTCCAGCTGGCCCCACGAGCAGGCGATCGCCCTGCACCCACGGCTGCAGCGGCTCACGCTCGAGATCGTGCTGCGCGCCGTGTTCGGGCTGGAGCAGGGCGCCCAGCTCGATCGTCTGCGCGAACTGCTCACCCAGGTGCTGGAGTTCGCGGAGAGCCCCCTGTCGCTGCTCCCGTTCGCCCAGCGCATGCTCGCCGGGCGCGGTCCCGTCGGGCGCCTTGAAAGGCTCGGCGAGGAAGCCGACAAGCTGATCTTCGAGGTGATCGACGAGCGCCGCCGCGAGGGCGAGGGTGGGCCAGACGTGCTCGCCCTGCTGCTCTCGGCCCGCCACGAGGACGGCTCGCCGATGAGCCCGGCCGAGCTGCGCGACGAGTTGGTGACCGCGCTCGTCGCCGGTCACGAGACGACCGCCTCACAGCTCGCCTGGGGATTCGAGCAGCTTTCACGCCTGCCCCACGTGGTCGAGCGGCTTGCCGGAGAGCTGGCAGAGGATTCCGAGGACGACGCCTATCTGACCGCGACGATCCACGAGATCATGCGCCGCCGTCCGGTGTTGATCAACGCCGAGCCCCGCCTTGTCAAGAAGCCCGTGCAGATCGGGGGAGTCGAATATCCGGCCGGCGTCGTGCTGATAGCCAACGCCTACCTCGTACACCACGACCCCGCGATCTATCCCGATCCCTACGCCTTCCGGCCCGAGCGCTTCCTGGAGAGCGAGGGCGGGCGGGCGCCAGGCACCTACACCTGGCTGCCCTTCGGCGGAGGCCGGCGGCGCTGCCTGGGCGCGAGCTTCGCGATGCTCGAGATGAAGATCGTGCTGCGCGCTGTGATCGAGCACAACCTGCTCCTGCCCGTGGGTGAGCGTCCGGAGACGGCGCGGCGGCGCAGCATCACGATCAGTCCCTCGCGCGGATGCGAAGTGATCCTCCGCGAGCGCCCCTCGAGCACGGGCGCCGGTGAGCGATCCGCGCAGCCCACAGCATCGCTTGCCGGGGTGGCCTAGCTTCGCTCCGTGTGGGAAAACCGGCCCGCCGTGTGGGAAAGCCGCGGTGTTGGCTGGAGCGTTGACAGTCGCTCCAGGCGGAGCTACCTTGAAACCTCGATCCAGGTGGATCCTCAGGGGGGCGAGCCGCCTGGCAAGCCATGATTCGCAGGGAGGCAGAGATGGTCAGCTGGCTTCGTTCCCACGTTCCCCCGCTCGCGGGCTTCGCGATGCTCGCAGCGGTCCTCGTCACGATGTGGCTGGCCTCCAGCGCCGGCGCATTCGGCTATTCGCGCGGAGGTCCCCACGGTCGGCCGGGGCATGGGCCTCAGATCACCTACCTGGCGCTCGGAGACTCGCTGGCATTCGGCTACCAGGAGGCGAAGTTCAACAGCCTGCCCGCAAACGACAAGTATCCCGCCGCCTTTGACACCGGCTATGTCGATGACTTCGGGCATGTT
>DATHPT010000393.1:0-2158 GCA_035483615.1 Solirubrobacteraceae bacterium
CAGGCGCATGGCGCAGTCTAGCTTTCATGTGCCAGTCAGCGATCCGGGCTTGAAGAGCGTGTCATGGTGCGCGCCGTGAGACCGCTAAGGTCGCTCAGCACGGCCCGAGGCTGCGCCCGGATTGACTCCAGACTCGATACAGCAAAAATAGGCTCAGCCGGTCGCGTCGAGGTCTATCACGCCCTGTTGCTTGCAGTTATTGGGGTACGAAAAACGTTTCCACACGGCCTGGACCCATAAGAGACATAGCGGCCGAGGTCGACACGAAATGGATCCAATGTGGACGGTCCGAAGGCATGGGGTGCATGCGTTGGCAATCGCATTCCATCCTCACCGGCAGCGTCGAGCTGCCGATGACACTGATGAGATCATCGACCGAAGTGCTTTAGGACTTGCGTAGGCGACCAGCAGTTGTCCCGCCACGCAAGAGGTGATCTGCATCAGGCCAGCTGGTCGAGCAGCGCCCTGGCGTCCCGCAGGACCGGCGTGTCGAAGCCTTCGGTGAACGAGTCATACACCGGCACGAAGAGGTCACGAGCTTCCGTGCACCTGCCCTGATCGAGCCACAGGCGGGCGAGGCTGATCGCAGCGCGCAGCCGAAGCGTCTTCGCGCTCTGGCGCTCCGCCACAGCGAGCGCTCGATGATAGTTCTGCTCCGCAGCGGGCTGGTCGCCTCGCGCATTCATCAGATCGCCTCGAAGCCGATGCAGCTCGGCCTCGGCAGACCGCTCTTGGGTCGTCTCGATGAGCTGCGCAGCCTCGACGAGGCATTTCTGCCCCTCCTGCACATGCCCGAGTTTGGCGTGAGCCTCGGCGAGAAAGCACAGCCCGCGCGGCGTGTGCACGACGGCTCCGGCAGCGCGAAGCACCGAGAGGCCCTTCGCGAGCAATGGGAGGCCGTCCTCCGCCTGACCAAGTGCTGTCAGTGAGCGACCATGTTGGAGAAGTCCGAGGCCCAACCAGAGCGGAAAACCGTGCTCGTTCGAAAGAGCCGTCAGTTCCTCCGCGTGCTGCCGCGCGTCGTGCGGCAAGCCGGCGGTCGCCTCCACCGCACACACCTTGCTCAACACAAAGGCCACGGTGAACGGATGGTCGAGCGAACGGGCTTCTGACAACGCCTCGTCCACGCGCGCGCGTGCCTGATCGAAGTGGCCCAGAAGCGCCAATGTCACCGCCAGGTGACCCAGGCTCGCCGCGTGCGGATCAGCCACCGCTATGGCGGCGCAAATCGCGCGAGCGGCCGGATCTCTCAAGCCATCACACAGCTCGAGAAGAGCACGCGCCGTCACAAACTCCCCGCGATAGTGGCAACTGGCGCCGTGGATATAGTGACCCAGCAGCAGAGTGGCTTGATCTTTTCTTGTCTCGCCCAATTTCTCCATCTGCTGGGCAAGGGATACCGCCAGCTCGTGCTCGGCCCGAACCGAATGGAAGCCCCATTGGAAATAGAGCAGCGGAACGAGACGATCCGGCCGATCGAACCGCTCAGCGAGCGCTCGCGCCCTGACGAGGGTATCGCCCACCACCGGCGCCGAATACCCTCGAGCTGCCATTAGGGCGCGCCCGAGGGCGATTTGCAGGTCGAGTTCGTGCTGTACGGGCCGGGACACCTCAGGCATGTTCGCCAGCAATTCCAGACCCTTCTGCAACTGCGCCACCGCTTCCGTCATCGCCGACCGCGCGACTGCTTGCTGGCCGGACTTGAGCCGGTAGCCGACCGCCTTCCCGTTGAAGCCCGCCTCGGCGCAATGATGGGCCATGAGTTGCGGCTGAGCGGCCACGATTTCAGGGAACTGACTCTCCATCACCGTTGCAATGCGGGCATGGATCTGCTGGCGTCGACCACGCAACAGGGTGCTATAGACTGCGTCCTGCACCAGCGCGTGCTTGAAAGTGTACTCTGCATCAGGCGGAGTCCCCCGCTGGAAGACCAGTTCGGCGCGTACGAGCCGCGCCAAGGACCCGTCCACCTGTTGCTGCGGCACAGCCGCGACGGCGCTGATCAGCTCATGCGAGAACGACCGTCCGAGGGTCGCGCCGATCTGCGCCATCTCGCGCACGGGTGCCAAGCGATCGAGCCGTGCCAGGAGCGAGCCCTGGAGCGAGGTGGGGATGGCAAGCCGACGCGCGGGCCCCCTCGCATCGAAGCGGTCGCCAA
>DATHPT010000394.1:0-2800 GCA_035483615.1 Solirubrobacteraceae bacterium
CAAGCCTGATATGTCGTCAACTTTACACTGCCGTTCGCAGTACGGTGTCGAGGTCCGCACGGCAAACGAGGCTGAATGACACGAGCTCGTCGGGATCGAGGCTATCGGACAATGCCTGATTCGCGAGCCGCCGGATTTCGACGCCGGGTTTCAGCGAAATCTCCACGATCGCCCTGAGCACCGCCTCGGCGCTTTTGACCACATTAGGCGGAGCAAACAGCCTCATTCGATTGATGAGCCCGATCAGGCGCTGCTCCTCGCCGCCCAAGAGGATCTCGTCGCGTACGTACGCGTTCAGTAGCAGATTGGACGCGTTCACGACGAAGTCGGCATAGACCGTCTCCCGCTTCGCGATCTCACTCGCGACTCGTTGGAGACGATTCTGGTTGCGCTGGGTATAGATTGCGGCCCAAAGCGAGGCGCCGCCTCCTGTCACGGCTCCCAAGAGCAGTGCCAGAGGGGTGTAGATTGCTGGATCGATGTACATGCGTGCTCCGGGGCGTCCTCATGTTTGACCGGCTCGCTGCGCCGCAATCCCAGCGAGCTCTTCGCGGCGGCCGTGGATATATCGATTGCGCTACTGCACCACCCGTGGCTTACCACCATCGACTGCCCGGCCAGTGCATTGCTGCGAGCGCCGGCGAAGAACAGGACTGCATCGGCGACATCGTCCGTCGTGGTGAACTCGCCGTCGACCGCCTCCTTCAGCATCTCGGGGATTTGCTTGTCGACCAGGGCGTGCGCACGAAGCCAGGGCAGATCACGTTGGCCCGCACGTTATGTGCTGCGCCCTCCTTGGCCACCACCTTGCATAGCTCGATCCGACCGTGCTTGGCGGTGACATAGGGTGCCTCCGCCTTGCAGAATCAGCGCAATGCGCTCGAACGGGCGGCCGCCCCAGAACGCCTTCGTGTCGCACCACGCATCCAGGCGTGCATTCACGTAGCCGTCGCACTCAGTCTTCGGAGCAGACCTGAACGCGCGTATATGCGCCGAGCCGGTAGTTGTACTTGTCGGCGTAGTAGCAGCCACTAGAGTCCGAATTGCTGTCGACATACACGCCATCCCCCGCCCAGTGCCGGTGTCGCCACGATCTATTGCCGTAGTCATGGGCTGAGCGGTCATAGCCATAGTTGCTGGAGTGGCCGTAGACTCCGCTGTGGCCGTAGGCATAGGCCCCGGAGCGGTCGAAAACGTCACCCTGAGCGCTATGGAGGCCGGGACGACCGCCTCCGATGTCAGAAGGGTGAGGAAGGTCAGCGGCCCGCGGACCAGGACCGCCAGGCCGACGGAGACCGGCAAGACCACCGCCGGGGAGACCGGGAGGGGCGCCGCCGGGCAGACGAGGAAGAGCGCCAAGGGGAGGGGGAGGTAGTTGGGCGAGCGAGGCGTCTGGCGCGATTACTGCAGCACCAAGCATCGCGCTCGTGAACACAATCAAAAAAGTCTTCCGCGACATATTGTTTCTCCTTAGATATGCGCTGTTGTTTCCAATTGGGGGATGGCAGCATTTGCGGCGCCGTCCCTACGGTCCCCGAGGTGGATCTCGGGAAGCGACTCGATATTGATGATCTGGTTGTCGTCGGGGCGAGGCCTCCTAATCCGGAACCAAGCGACATAGAGCGCCGGAAGGAAGACGAGGGTCAGAAGCGTGGCGACCGCGAGACCGCCCATGATCGCGTAGGCCATCGGCCCCCAGAAGATGGTCGGCGCGATGGGGATCATGCCCAGGATTGCCGCCGCGGCGGTGAGCAGAATGGGGCGGAAGCGGTGCGCCGTAGCCTCGATGACCGCATTCCACGGATGGAGCCCGTTCGCCTTCTCCTTTTCGATCTGGTCGATCAGGATCACGGAGTTGCGGGCGATCATGCCGGTGAGAGCGAGCACGCCCAGGAGCGCCACAAAGCCGAGCGGCTTGTTCGCGAGGAGCAGGGCCGCGACTACGCCGAGGAGTCCCAGGGGAGCGACGCTGAGCACCAGGAACAGGCGGTTGAAGCTCTGAAGCTGGATCATCAGCACCGTGAGCGTCAGGACCAGCATCAAAGGCAGCACCGCGGCGACCGAAGTCTGAGCCTTTTGGCTCTCCTCGACCGATCCGCCGACCTCGACATGATATCCGTTCGGCAGGTTCGCATTCAGCGCCGCGACCTGTGGCGCCAGCGCCCCCGCGACCGTGGCGGCCTGAGCGCCAGGCGCGACGTCGGCCTGCACTGTCACGGTTGGCAGCCGGTCTCGCCGCCAGACGATCGGATACTCCTGACCGTAATCGACGGTGCCGATCTGACTCAAAGGCACCGTGCGCCCGTTAGGCAGTGGAACCTGAAGGCTTCGAATCGCCGCTAGCGAGTTGCGCTCTTCGGCCGAGGCCCGGACCAGGACGTCGACGAGATAGATGCCGCTACGCAACTCTGTAGCCGTCACGCCGGAAACGACCGTGTTCACGGACTGAGCGAGATCGCGCGAGCTCAAGCCCAGGAGCCGGGCCTGATCTTGGTCGACCCGAATCCTGACCGTGCGTGCGGGCTGCATCCAGTTGTAGTTGACGTTTCTGGCCCCCGACGTGGAACCGATCATCTGAGCGACGCTCAGCGCGATCGCGCGAACCCGGTCGGCCTCCGGTCCGCTCACCCGGTACTGGAGCGGCCATCCGACGGGCGGGCCGAGCTCCAAGGGGTAGACGCGCCCGACAAGGTTCGGGAAGTCCATCGCCAGCGCTCGCTCGAGCTTGGCCTTGACCCGCTCGCGCTGCTCCAATCCCTTGGTGACGACCACGGCCTGCGCGAAAAAGTCGTTGGGGAGC
>DATHPT010000395.1:0-2518 GCA_035483615.1 Solirubrobacteraceae bacterium
TGCCGGACGAAGCCGCCGACCAGGGATTCTCCTCCGACGAGGCGAAGACGAAGCCGGCCCTCGCCCCCGTGCGTCCACCCGCCACCGAGCGAGCGGAGTTCGACTTCCGCCGCGACCCCCGGCACGACCCGGAGTGATCCCGCCGAGGGTGCGCGTCTCCCGGCTCGGGCCGTGCGTCTCCCGGCTGGGGCCGCGCGTCTCCCGGCTGGGGGTCTCGGGGGAGCGGCCGCGCTCCCCCGAACGAGCCTAAACCACGCCGTTGCGTTTGAGCATCGCGCGGACGGCGCGGAAGGCGGGAGTGCGCCAGGCCTGCAGCACGTGGCCGCCGGGCAGGCGGAGCAAGGGCGCGTCGAAGTGCGCTGCCAGCCGCTCGGCGTAGCGGATCGGCGTCACCTGGTCGGCCTCGGCGCCGATGACCAGCATGCGCTCCTTCGGCACGAGGCTCGGTCGAGCGAGGGGACTGACCACGCGGTTCGCGGCCTCGAGGGCGGCGTGCTGGACGTCGGCCCGCTCGCCGGTGCCGAGGCGCCCCTGATCGCGCGCGAAGTCGGCCACCGACGACAGCGGGATGATGGGGACGGCGAACGCGAGGTCACGCTCCAGCGTCGCCATGAGCGCCGTCGTGTAGCCACCCAGGCTCATGCCCATCATCCCCACGCTCGGCGCGCCGCGAGACCGCAGGATGGAGATGAGCACCCGGATGTCGGCCACGGCCTGGCGGAACCCCTCGTTCGTGAAGCGCGGGTCGGCGCCGGGGAAAGGCGGCGCGCCGGCCTGCCGCGACGCGCGGACGCCGTGGAAAGGCAAGAGGACCACGGCCACGTCGAGGTCGTGGCGGTTCATCCAGCGAACGGGCCAGACGCGCTCCTCCACGCTCCACTGCCCGCCCATGTAGCCGTGCACGAGGATGACGGCGGGACGCCCGCGTCCGTGCCCGTAGAGACGCGCGGACGCCGTCCGGTTGGCGGTGTGCACGAGGTAGGCGTCGCGCACCGAGGGCTGGAAAGGCTCGAAGGCGCTCGGCCACGAGAGCTCGGCGGCGTGAGCCCCCCAGGAGAGGCGACGCAGGTACTGTTCGCGGACCGGGAGCGCCGACGCGGCAGGAGGTGCGGGAAAGAAGGCGTCCGGATGCTCGATGAGGGCGGGGGTGCTGTAGGCGTCGCGGATGAGCGCCAGCGTCGAGATGCGCTCGCCGTGCGACAGCGCCTCGGGTCCGCGCCGGACCTTGCGGTTGGCGATCTGCAGCGCGGCGACGACGGCCCGGTCGACCGTGGCGGCGGCCGAGCCGATGATGCGGCGCGCGAAGGGGTGTGTCGTCGGAACCATCGAGGTCTCCTCGTCTCGCAATGTGGGGGCGCCGGCTCCGGAGATCAAGCCAGAGGGATGGTCACCGGCGGGGCGGCCGACTACATTGGCGCCCGCGAGCGCGAGCGACCGATGGTGGACCACGGAAAGAAGATCTGGCTGGACGGCCGCTTCATCGACGGCGACGCCGCGCGCATCGGCATCCTGACGCACTCGCTGCACTACGGACTCGCCGCGTTCGAGGGCATCCGCTCCTACCAGCGCGCCGACGGGGCCGCGTACGTCTTTCGCCTGCGCGAGCACGTAGAGCGCCTCTACGAGAGCTGCAAGATGGCCCTCCTCGTACCCGCCGTCTCGCCGGAGGCCGTGGAGGAGGCTTGCCTCGAGATCCTCAGGCAGAACGGGATGGTCGAGGCCTACCTCAGGCCCATCGTCTTCGTCGGCGAGGGCGCGATGGGCCTCTACGCCCCGGACAACCCCATCCGCACCGCGGTGATGGCGTGGAAGTGGGGCGCCTACCTTGGCGACGATGCGCTCGCCAACGGCATCCGGGCCAAGGTGTCGTCGCTCGCACGGCTGCACGTCAACGTGAACCTCGCCAAGGCCAAGATCACCGGCCAGTACGTGAACTCGATCCTCGCCAAGCGCGAGGCGAAGCTCGGAGGATACGACGAGGCCATCCTGCTCGACACGAGCGGCTTCGTCAGCGAAGGCTCGGGCGAGAACCTCTTTGTCGTGCGAAAAGGCGTCGTCTACACGCCCGACCTCTCGTGCTCGATCCTCGAGGGGATCACGCGCGACGCGGTGATCACCCTCGCGCGCGAGCTCGGCCTGCCCGTCGTCGAGACGCGACTGACGCGCGATCAGCTCTGGCTGGCCGACGAGGTGTTCCTGACCGGCACCGCGGCCGAGGTGACGCCCGTGCGGTCGATCGACGATCGCCCCATCGGCACGGGGTCGGTGGGACCCGTGACGAAGAGGATCCAGACCCGGTTCTTCGAGGTCGTACGTGGCCGCGACACGTCGCACCCCGAGTGGCTGACGCGCGTGTGAGGGGGGCGGTCGTCATCGCCGGGCTCGCGCTTGCTCTCGCTGCGTGCGCGGCCCGACCTGCTGCGCTCGCGCCGCCCCTGCCGAGCCACGAGGCGATCTCTTTCCCCGAGGATCCGACACCCCTGCCCCGCTACCACTCGAAGCGCCTCGCGCTCTCGCT
>DATHPT010000396.1:0-26116 GCA_035483615.1 Solirubrobacteraceae bacterium
TTTGATTTCTGCGGCCACGTCGACCGAGTTGAAGAGTTCGCTGACGAGCAGGTCGCCGACGGCCGCTTGAATCTTGGGATCGGCGAGCAGCTGCGAGCTCGTGTTGGTCCAGTTGTTCGTGTCCAGCACCTGGCGGTGAACCCACACGGCCAGCACGGCCAGCACGCCAACCACGGCGGCGAGCGCGAATATCGCGTTGATCCTCCAGCGTCTGGAGTGTCGCGCCGCCACGGGGCTCTCGGGGGGCGGCTCGGTTGGCTCGGGTTGCTCAGGCACGTGTATATCTGCGGCGTCGGAGGGAGGCGCCCAATCGAGTCTCACCTGTCCTGTCGGGGTTCTCCGTGCAGATCACGGCCGCCATCATCTCATGTCGAGGATCGAGGGCGCTGCGGGTCTGCGAAGCGCCCTGCGCACCTCTGATCTGGGCCAGTTGAAAGAGCCAACCAGCTGTCTCCCATTTCGATCCGATCTTTCAGTGGAAAGTTACCTATCTGCGGTCAGTAGTTAACCGCGAAAATACTCACTTCGGGCGCAACACCTGTCGTTACACTCCGCCCAGTGCCCCCACACGGTGGCGCCGCGAGCGTGGCTTGACCCAAGGTCACGGTCCTGGCAGACCGCAGACCAACAGCCAACAGAGGAGGAGCCGTGAGCAACGAGGAGCTGGAACTGGGCCCGGTCGATGTCGTTGTGATTGGCTACCCGCCGGACGCGCCACGAACCGGTGAGGCGATTCCATTGTTTGTGGATCTTGTCGACCGCGGGATCATCCGGGTGCTCGATGTGCTGATGGTGCAGAAGGACGCCGAGGGCAATGTCTCGGGGCTTGAGATCACCGATCTCGACGGCGATGGGATCGACGATCTGCTGGTGTTCGAAGGCGCACGCACAGGGATGCTCGGCGAGGAGGATGCGAGCACTGCCGGCGGAGCGCTGGAGCCCGGTGAGATGGCACTGTTGATCTGCTTTGAGAATGCTTGGGCGGCTCCTTTTGCCACCGCTGTACGTCGCAACGGAGGCCGGATGCTTGCCTTCCAGCGCGTCGCAGCGCAGGATGTCCTGGACACGCTCGAGGGGTTTGACGCCATCGACCAAGCGTCGTGAACTGAAAGGAACGCTGACATGCCACTACTTCGCACCATGGCTCGCACCGCCGTCATCGCGGGCACCGCCACCTCGGTCTCCAATCGTGTGAGCCGCCGCCAAGAGGGACGCTGGGCCTCGCAGGAACAGCAGCAGATGCCCGCTGCGCAACCTGCGCCGGTCGCCGCGCCGGTCCAGGAAACGGACCCGATGGAAAAGCTCAAGGAGCTCGGGCAACTGCATGAGTCGGGAGTGCTCACCGACGAGGAGTTCTCCGCCGCCAAGGCAAAGATCCTCAACTGAGCCGACTCTCGCCGACGCGCCAGCACCGCGCGTCGGCGAGTTGGTTGTGCTCCCAGAGCCGATCGTGCCGAGAGTCGATCAAACAGGCGGTCTCGGTCAAAACGCTCTGAGTCGAGCAAACGCCCCGGGTCAGGCTGTCTCTGGCTCTCCGAGGACTGCGAGGCCGTGGATGACGATCAGGCAGATGGCGAAGATCCCAAGCGACCAGAACGGGTAGGCGCCGCCGATTGACAGCAGCGCTCCGACCGCGCCGATCGTGGCAGCGATGATCCCGACCACGCGCCCATATGCGCCTCCGCCAAACAGCGAGAGCGAAGCGGTCAACTGGATGATGCCAAGAATGATGGTGATCCATCCCCAGGTGTGAAGACCTGAGAACACGTACCGATTGTCGTTTACGAAGAAGCTCGCATTTCCGACGGCGGCGATGCCGTAGATGATGTTGAGGACGCCCGCGATCATCAACAGGATGCCCGCGAACAGTGCACTACCCACTCCGCGCATGTGCTCCCCTTCCGTTAGTGGCGCCTTGTGGCGCCTGTCACATATTCGAGGAAGGGGTTGGTAATCCTGTAGGGGTCTCAGTACCCCGGATTCGTCTTGACCCGTTTGCGATCCGACTCGTGCAGCCGGCCCTTCTTCTTCAAGGTTGCGCACGCTTCGACTATGTCGGACCCAAGGGTTGCCACAAGCGAGTGTCCCAGCGTCTGCTTGACGAGCGCGCGCATGATCTTCACGTGCTCGGCGTTGGGCGGCAGCGTGTAGGCAGGGACCATCCAGCCTCGCTCGGCGGCAAGTTGGGCGGCGACGTCGAACTCGTCATAGTCGTGCTCTCCTGTGAGCTGGAATGCCACGAGCGGAAGCTGCTCGTCCTGCTCGTGGCCGATCAGGGCGAAGTCGCCGGTGGCGGCGATCTCCTTGGCAAGGAGGCGGGCGTTGTACTGCATCGTCTCCATGATGTATCGGTAGCCGTCGTGCCCGTAGCGCACGAAGTTGTAGTACTGGGCGAGCACCATCGCCGAGCCTGTGGAGAAGTTCAGTGTGAACGTCGCGTCTCGCTTTCCCAGATAGTTCTCATAGAAGACGAGATCGTCGGGAAGGTCGGCGGTCTCCCTGAAGACCAGCCAGCCGATGCCGGGGTACACGAGCCCGAACTTGTGACCTGACACATTGATCGAGCGGACCTGCTCGAGGCGGAAGTCCCACTCCGTGTGGGGGTAGAGGAAGGGCCACACGAAGCCGCCACTGGCCGCGTCCACATGCAGAGGGACGTCCAGCCCCTTCTCGTTCTTGAGCCTCACGAGATAGTCGTTGATTCCCGTGATGTCGTCGGCGTGCCCGGTGAACGTGGTCCCGAGCACCGCCGCGACCCCGATCGTGTTCTCGTCGATGTGGGGCTCGACATCCTCAGGACCGATCGTGTACTTGTCCCGCTTGAGCGGCACGATGCGCGGCTCGACGTCGAAATAACGGCAGAACTTCTCCCAGACTACGTGGACGTCGCCGCCGAACACGAGATTGGGTCGGTCGACCGCCTGCCCCTGCGCCTGACGGCGACCTCGCCACTTCCACTTCAGTGACAGCGCACCGAGCATGATTGCCTCGGAGGAACCCTGTGTGCGTGCCCCGGTCGTCTCCCCAGGAGCGTGGAACAGGTCTGCCAGCATGCGGATGCAACGCTGCTCGATCTCGGCGGTCTGCGGGTACTCGGCGTGATCGATGAAATTGGTGTGAAGCGATCCCGCGATCACTCGATCTGCCTCGGGCTCCATCCAGGTGGTGACGAAGGTCGCGAGATTGCGCATCGGCAGACCGTCGAGCAGGACCTCTTCGCCGACCAAATGCATGGCGTCCTCAGCCGGCATGCCGGTCTTCGGCAGCTTGTTGTCAGGGGCGGGCTCGAGCCGGAAGCGATTGCCGTACTCGCTCTCCAAGGTCTTGATCCGCCTGCCTCTCAGATCGGGCGGGCCTGCCTCAGCGGGCTGGTCGGCTGTCTGGTCCTTGGGCGCCACAGTCATCCTCCTCGGGGTTGCGCTGCGGGCTGCGAATCGCAGATGCTGAGGATATACCCAGCCCGTGGGATTCAGCGTGGTCGCAATCTCAGAGTTCTGCATCTGAACTGTGCAATCTCAATCGCCGATCTCATGTCAACGCCGTCTGGCGTGCAGGCGGCGGACGCGCTAGCCTGAACGTTGTGCCCGCCAGTTCATCACTGCAAGCGAGCCGGTCATGACCGACGGTTTTGAGCGGCCGGAAGGTGAGCAGCCCTTGCCACCACCGGGACTCGGCGATCCGCCGCCGCCCCCCGGCGATCTGCCGCCGAGCGGCGGGTACCAGCAACCTGCGAGCGATGGGGGTGGCAGCGGTTGGGCCATAGCGGTCGGGGTCGTGCTGGTGATCGCGTTGATCGCGGTGGTGGTCGTGCTGGCTACCAAAAATGGCTCCAAATCCTCCACGGTCACCAACCAGTCGCTCAGCATCGGGCACTCGACGACCGTCAATCCCACGACTGTCACTCAGCAGAAGACGGTCACGGCGCCCACCACGACTGTGACCACGCCTGCCAAGACGGTGACCGCGCCCACCACCACGAGCACCACGCCGACTGCGACCACGGGCGCTACCACCAGCCCATCCGGCGCCGCTGCGCCGAACTCTGCTGCGCCGAACTCGGCTCCGTAGAGCTACCTATCTGGCAGGAGTGGCCTCTACGCTGGACTCAGGGCCTGCGGTGAAGCGTCCTGGGTCTGGTATTCGCCCAGGAGTCGTTGCTCGTCGTCCTTGTCCGGGAACAGGAAGAAGATAAGAGCGGCGCCGAACACGATCGCGATGATGCCGGCGAGGTAGGACCAGTCGGACCCGGAGACGAACGACGATCGCGCCGCCGCCGTGATCGCGTTGGAATAGTGCGGGTACTGGTTGGCGACAGATTCGGCGCTCGAGAAGGACTTGGTCAGCGCGTTCTGGATGTTGTTGGTGATCAGGGCTTTGTTGGGAGCCGAGGCGATCGCCTTGGATACCGCTGTGGCAAAGCCCGCAGTGAGCAGGGCGCCCATGATCGACTGGATGATGGCTCCGCCGAGGTCGCGTTGCAGATCGGCGGTCCCAGAGGCCATGCCTGCGCGTTTGACCGGGACCGATCCTGTCAACGAGTGCGAGGCGGGCGTGCCGGCGAAACCGACGCCGATTCCGATGAAGCAGTAGGCGAGCGCCACCTTCCAGTAGGGGATGCCGGCCTTCCACAGAGCCAGCATCGTGATGAACCCGAGCAGGCAGAAGATGTAGCCGACGAGCAGCGTGAATCTGGCGCCACGTGTGTCAACCAGTTTGGCCGAGTGCGGCGCGACCGCCACCATCAGGAAGGCTGCCGGCAGGATCGAGGCGCCGGCGCCCAGCGTCGAGTAGCCGAGCACGTTCTGCAGGAACTGCTGGCCGACGAATATCGCGCCCATCAGGCTGCCGAACACGACGATTCCTCCCAGAGCCGCGACCCAGAAGATGCGGCGCCCGGCCACGTGCAGGTCGAACAGCGGAAAGCGTGTCCGCTTCTGACGCAGATAGAAGATCGCAAGCGCAACGATCGCGAGTCCCGCCAGCGCGAGCGCCACGGTGCCCTTGTTGGGCACCGGTGCGAAGTTGATCGCAAGCACGATCGCCGCGATCGCCACGATCGACAGAACTCCACCGGGATTGTCGACCGGGTCGGTGGTCTCGTTTACGTGGCTTGGCACGAGCAGGATCGCCATGACTGCGGCCACCGCCGCGAATGGCACCGTGATCAGGAACACCGAGCCCCAGGCGTGGTGCTCGAGCAGCGCGCCCGACAGCAGCGGGCCAAGCGCGGACATTGAGGCGCCCAGTCCGGACCACAGCGCGATCGACCTCGTGCGCCCGGGTCCCGACCACAGCGCTGTGATCAGCGCGAGCGTGGTGGGGTATGCCATGCCCGCAGCCAGCCCGCCGAGGATGCGTGCGCCGATCAGCACTCCCACACTCGACGCGGTCGCGGCAAGGATCGACGCTGGGATCGCCACGAAGGTGCCGAGCACGAGCATCAGCTTGCGGCCATAGCGGTCGCCGAGGGCTCCGAGGTACAGCACCGATGCGGCCAAACCCAGCGAATAGCCCACCGCAATCAGGTCGAGAGCCGTCTGTGAGGCGTTGAAGGCCTTGCCGATGTCCGGCAGTGCGGTGTTGGCGACGGCGAGGTTCAGGTTGGCGACCGACGCCACCAGGATCAGCGCAGTCAGCACCAGCCCTTGGCGATCCGGGGCGCTCGAGGGCTCGGCCGTTCCCGCCTCGGCGGGGGCGCCCGAGTGTGGAAGTGGAGCCGGGATCGCGGCGGTGTCAGCGGGATCCGTCATGTGTCTCCTTCGTCGATGGCATCGAACGCGCGGCGGACAGGCACTAACAGTACCCTCACCGACGTCGCTGGCTCTATGGGGGCTGTACCCGGTGTACGGCCGCCCTACAGGAAGCCGTGCAGCTGGGCCGTCGACCCGTAAGATCAGGCGCATGGCGACTGAGCAGGCGCTTGTTCCTGCGGGCGGGCGGGTTTACCTGAAACGGATCTTGATCGGGGCGCTGGTGATCGTCGTGATTGGCGCGGCCGCGACGCTTGCCGGCTGGGATCTCACCGACTGGTTCAAAGATCTCTGGAACACGGTCACGAGCGTTTCGCTTGGCTATCTGCTCGCCGGCATAGCGCTCATGACGTTGCAGACGACCGCGACGGCTTTTGCCTGGTACTCGATCCTGCGCTACGGATACCCCGAGTCCGACATTCGCTGGATAGAGATCCTTGCCTGCTATGCCGCGGCAGTTGCGCTCAACTCGGTCCTGCCCGCCAACCTCGGCACGCTGGTGATGCTGCTGATGTTCACCACGATCATCCTTGCCGCCAGCTTCGCCGGTGTGCTGGCCGGTATGGCGGTCCAGAAGATCTTCTTCACCTTGATCGGAACGTTTTGCTACGTGTATCTATTCCTGACGGTCGGAGGGTCGTTCTCGATCCAGCTCGGGTTCATCGCCGAACACCCGTGGGCCACCGTGATCCTGCTCGCCGGCGTGGCGATGCTCCTGTTCCTTGTTGCTCGAATGCTGCGCCAGCGTGTGAAGCAGTGGTGGGATCAGGCGAAGGTCGGTGCACAGATCCTTGTTCACCCTCGCGCCTTTCTCGGGCGCGTCGTGCTCCCCGAGGCGATCAGCTGGGTGGCGATGCTCGGGGTGATCGCCGTGTTCCTGTCGGCCTACAACATTCCCGTCAGCTTCCATACGCTCATGCGCGTGGTGGCAGG
The DNA here is from genome assembly GCA_035483615.1 of Solirubrobacteraceae bacterium. GTDB lineage: Bacteria > Actinomycetota > Thermoleophilia > Solirubrobacterales > Solirubrobacteraceae > Palsa-744. Next base: position 6,684 of record DATHPT010000396.1, read on the forward strand.
CAACTCGATCGCCAACGTGAGCTCGGTGACTCCGGGTGGCGCGGGCGTGGTGCAGGGCTTCAACGTGCTGTCGCTGAAGGGGATCACCAGCACTGCCAATGCGACCGCCTACTCGGTGACCCAGCAGCTCGTCACAACGGCGTGGGGGATCCTCTTTGCGATCCTGTTGCTGATTCGAGCCTTCGGCTGGTCTGACGGCAGGACGCTGGTCGCGCAGTCCTACAGTCAGGCGCGCGAGAAGAACGCCCAGCAGTCAGCAGCGCGCAAGGCCAAGCGGCGGGCCAGGCATCAGTCCGCCGAATCAGGCGTACCCAGCGAGCTCAGCGGCTAGCACGAGAGCTCCCGCGTTAAGCGAGAATGCCCTCGATGATCGTCAAACGGAGCGTGTCCGGCTACGCCGAGACGATGAGCTCGCTCGTCGAGGCCATCGAACGTCGCGGGTTGACGATATTTGCTCGGATCGACCACGCTGGCGCTGCACGGGAGGTCGGCCTGGAGCTTGCAGACGAGGAGGTGGTGCTGTTCGGAAATCCACGGGGTGGCACGCCTCTGATGCAGCGCGATCCTCGTATCGGGATCGAGTTGCCGTTGCGGATACTCGTGTGGCGGGAGGGGGAGGAGACACTGGTCGCCCACCATGACCCGCGCGAGTTGAGCAGTGCCTATGACGTCGCCCAGAACTGGCAGGCTCTGGAGCAGATGGAGGGGCTGCTCGAGGAGCTGGTGGCCGAGGCGACAGGCTAGCTCGATGCGGCGCCGAATCATCCCAGAGTCAGATGCACAGGCTGGTCGATTGGGTCTGTCAAACCACACCGCTGGAGAGAAACCATGACAACTGGCAATGGCACAGGTGGACAGTCGAGGAATCTGATTCTGGCGGCGATGATCTTCGCCGTGGCGATGACGTTCATCGATCAGACGATCGTCTCGATCGCCGCCCCGGAAATCCAGAAAGAGCTCGGCCTGACCAGCACCGGCGTGCAGTGGGCGATCAATGCGTATCTGCTGTCGCTAGCGGCGCTGTTTGCCTTTGGCGGGCGACTGGCCGACACTGTGGGTCACCGCAAGATGGTGACGCTGGGCGTGATCGTGTTCGCCGGGGCCTCGGCGATGTGCGGGCTGACGCCGAAGGGGAGCCTTGCCGAGGCTTGGATCGTCACTTTCCGGGTGATCCAGGGCGCGGGTGGGGCGATCATGTTCCCGGCTGCCCTGGCGATCGTGGTGCAGACCTTTGCCTTGCGCGAACGAGGCAGGGCTCTGGCGATCTTCTTCGGGATAGCGGGTGGGCTCACCGCCATCGGGCCGATCCTGGGTGGCTATCTCACACAGTGGACTTGGCGGGCGATCTTCTGGGTGAACATCCCGGTGGCCATCGTCGCACTGGTCCTGATCGTGCTGTCCAAGCCCACGACGGTGCATCGCCCTGCGCGGATGGACTACCGCGGCCTGGCGCTGATCGCCTCGGGGGTGGCGCTGAGCGTGTTCGGATTCCAGCAATCCTCGATCTGGGGCTGGGGAAGTCCCGGCACCTGGGCCTGCATCGTCGGGGGCGCCGTGCTGCTGGTCGTGTTCTACTTCGTGGAGCTGCGTACCTCCTCGCCGTTGATCGAGGTTCACATCTTTCGCATCCAAGCGTTCCTGGTGGAGAACCTTGTCCTGGCGATCACCATGCTGGTGTTTGTGCCGGTGTTCTTCTTCGCCAGCGAGTACGCCCAGATAGGGCTTGGAAAGACGCCCACCCAAGCGGGATTGTTCCTGCTGTATTTCTTCATCGGGTTTGTGGTGGCCGCGCAGATCGGAGGGCGAATGCTCGATCGCGTAGGGGCGAAGCGTCCGGTGACGCTCGGGTGCGCTCTGGGCGCCGTCGGCTTCTGGCTGTGGGCCGGAAAGGTGACTGAACTCGATTTCGGATCCCAGCAGTGGTTCATCATCCTCGCCGGAGCAGGCATGGGTTTCATGCTCGGGCCGGCCAGCACAGATGCCGTCAACAGGGCGTCAAGGCTCTCCTATGGGGAGGCGACCGGGATCACACAGACGATCCGTAACTATTCAGCCAGTCTCGGGCTGGCGATCCTGGGGACCATCCTGGTCTCACAGATGCGCTCGCGGGTCACCAGCTCGCTGATCTCGGCGGGCGTCCCGAGAGCGAGAGCGCACATCGAGGCGTCCAATATCTCCCAATCCCAGGGCGGGAATGGGGGTGTCGCGTCGATCCCTCATTTCGTGCGGCTCGACTTTGCCTACGCCACCCGCTCTGTGCTCTATGTGATGGCGGCGATCATGGCGGTGGCAGCGATAGTGGCCTTTGTCGGCCTGCGGGCGGGACCGCAGGAGGAGACGGACGCGGCCGACGCCCACGAGCAGGTCGATGGACCGGGCAGACCAGGGATGGTGGAGCCAGAGGGCGAAGCCCTCGCCTGAGTGATGGCGTGCTGCTGAGGCGCATACGATCCCCTCAGCTGTGTCGGTCTTCGATCCTTGGCTGAATGGGATCGTCGGTGCTACCTGGGTTAGCCTGCGAAGGTCTCGTGCACGGGAAACTCCTTGATGTCAGGAGGGCCCTGCACCTCAATGCCCGAGGCGTCGATCGACTGCTGGATCCTGGACGTGAAGGCGTCGAATTGCTGACGCGACTCCCAGAAGTCGATCACGCCCCAACCACCGTCGATCGGGCCTGAGGCGTGAAACAGAAGACCCCGGGGCGGATCACTGACAGGATCGACGTGCTTGTTGATCTCGTCGAACTGCTCCTGGGTGACGTTTGCAAACTTCATGCGTATGCCGACGGCCATAGTGGCGCCTTTCCTCGGATGAGTCCCCCTCGCAGACCAGCATAGACCCGCCGCGAAAATGCTCAGCGGCGAAAGGCCTTGACAGGTGACTATATGGTCACCTATAGTGGAGGTATGGACCTGGTGTTCAAGGCGCTTGCCGATCCGACCCGTCGCAGTCTGCTCGACGAGCTGTTCAAGCAGGACGGGCAGACGCTCAGCGCCTTGGAGCAGCGCTTGCCGATGACTCGATTCGGCGTGATGAAGCACCTCAAGCTGCTCGAGGAGGCGGGTTTGGTGGTGACGCGGAGACGCGGGCGCGAGAAGCTGCACTTTCTGAATCCCGTCCCGATCCGGCTCGTCCACGACCGGTGGGTGAGCAAGTACGCAGAGCCATGGACCGCGACTCTCAGCGGTCTCAAGACACGACTGGAGGGCAGGACAATGGAGAAGGTATTCGAGATTTACATCAAGACCACCCCTGAGCGACTTTGGGAGGCGATCACGGACAGCGAGCAGAGGCAGAAGTACAACTTTGGGGTGGGAGTGAGCTCCGAGTGGACGCCAGGCTCGCGGTATGAGGGCGTGCATCCGATGGTGCCGGAAGCGCTGCTGGAGGGTGAGAACCTGGAGGTCGATCCGCCACGGCGGCTCGTCCAGAGTTTCACGGCCCTGTGGGGTGAGGAGGTCAGACGAGAAGGCGCATCGAGGGTTACCTGGGAGATCGAGCAGGTCGGCGATTCCTGTCAGCTGACGGTGATCCACGATCAGTTGAGCGAGGGCGCCAACAGCGAACTGTATGGCGGCTGGCCGATGATCCTCTCTGGATTGAAGACACTGCTGGAGACAGGCGAGACGCTTACGACGCCTGGCTCGCTGCGTTACTCCGAGGCTCCGGAGCAGACTGTGTGAAAAGCTGAGAGATCGAGGCGCCGTCGCATGCCGAGGGCGCCCCGATCTGCCGGGCCGCGGCGTTCGATTGGCCCGGGACCGTGCGGAGGACTGGGTAGGGTGTGCTCGTGGAGAGCGCAGTCGATGGCAATTCCTATCCACGTCCGATGCTCACGGTCGACGTTGTGGTGCTTAGCTCCGGCGAGGAGATGCCGAGCGTGCTGCTCGTCCGCCGCGGCAACCCACCCTTTCTCGACAGCTGGGCGCTCCCGGGAGGCTTTGTGGAGGAAGGCGAGCAGGTCATCGACGCCGCCCCGCGGGAGCTGGCCGAGGAGACGGGTCTGCAGATCGGTGTGAGCGAGCTGTTGGGCGTATATGACACACCGGGGCGCGATCCACGGGGATGGACCGTGTCGGTTGTCTACCTCGCCCGGGTGCCAGGTGAAACGGCGGTTGCCGGCGCGGACGATGCGAGCGATGCCCGTTGGTTTGCCGCGGACAGGCTGCCGGAGCTTGCTTTCGATCATGCCATCATTCTGGCCGACGCTCTCCGGGGAGCCCGACGGACGTGAGCGCAACCGCCGTCCTTTCTGTCCCTTTCTGGGGAGCCCGACGGGCATGAGCACGGTCGCGATCCCCACTGCGGCGCCGCGTCCTGCCGCGAATCATCGCTTGGGGGTCATCTTCAGCGGCCTGATGCTGGTGATGCTGCTCGCGGCGCTGGATTCGACGATCGTCGCGACGGCGCTGCCGACGATCGTCGGCGACCTGGGAGGGTTGGAGCGGCTGTCCTGGGTGACTAGCGCCTACCTGCTCGGCCAGACCGCGGTCACTCCGCTGTACGGCAAGCTCGGCGATCAGCTGGGCCGCAAGCGGGTGCTGCAGAGCGCGGTGGTGCTGTTCCTCATCGGCTCGGGACTGTGCGGACTGGCCCAGTCGATGACGGAGCTGATCGCGTTTCGCGCTCTGCAGGGCCTTGGCGCTGGTGGGCTGATCGTGCTCGTGCAGGCGACGGTCGGCGACATCGTCTCTCCGCGCGAGCGTGGGCGCTACCAGGGTCTCTTTGGGGCCGTGTTCGGCGTGGCGAGCGTGGCGGGCCCGTTGCTTGGCGGTCTGATCGTGGAGCACCTTTCCTGGCGGTGGATCTTCTATGTCAACCTGCCGATCGGCCTGCTCGCGCTGGCTGTCATCGCGGCCACGCTGCCGGCCACGAGCGTCCGCAGCCGCCCCACGATCGACTATCTCGGCGCCGGCGTGCTCGCGAGCGCCTTGAGCGCGATCGTGCTGGTGGCCAGTCTCGGCGGCACAACGTGGGCGTGGGGCTCGGGGAAGACGGTGCTCGTCGCGATCGCCGGTGTGCTGCTGCTTGTGGCGTTCATTGCCGTTGAGCGGCGTGCTCGTGAGCCTGTGCTGCCGCTCTCTGTGCTGCGCGATGAGGTGTTTCGCATCGCCGGACTGCTCTCGCTGATCGTGGGCTTCGCGCTCTTCGGATCGGTGACGTTCCTGCCGCTGTTCTTTCAGACCGTGTTTCACTCAAGCCCTACTGGAGCGGGGCTGCGGCTGATCCCGTTGATGGGCGGACTGGTCCTCACCTCGATCGTCTCCGGTCGGGTGATCTCGCGAACAGGGCGCTACAAGCTGTTCCCGATCGCCGGCACAGCGGTCATGACTGTCGGCCTGTTGCTGCTTTCGCGTCTGGATCTCAACACGAGCGCGGTCGCCGCCGACGTGTATCTGCTCGTGCTGGGCCTGGGATTGGGGATGGTGATGCAGGTGCTGGTGCTGGCGGTGCAGAACGCGATCGATTACTCGGTGCTCGGCGCCGCCACCTCGGGCGTCACGCTCGCGCGCGGCATCGGCGGCTCGATCGGCGCGGCGGTGTTCGGGACGATCTTCTCGAGCCGTCTGCGCGCCGAGCTCCACGATGCGCTCGGCGGCCCGCTCGGAGCCCAGGTCGCCGGCGGGGCACGTCTGACGGGCGCTCAGGTGGGGAGTCTGCCGAGGGCGGCCAGGATCGCCTATGAGAACGCCTATGTGCACGCGCTGCGACCGGTGTTTCTGGTCGCGGCGGGGGTGGGGGCACTTGGATTCCTGCTGAGCCTGCGCTTGCGTGAGCGTCCGCTGCGCGCCACCGCCTCCACGAGCCAGGGCCTCGACGATGCGCTTGCGGCGCCCAAGAGCCCGAGCTCCCTGGCTGAGCTTGACCGCGCGCTGGGCGTGCTCGTGAGCCGCGAGGACAGACGCGCGTTCAATGAAAGGGTAGGGGTGCGTGCCAGTGTCGATCTCAGCTCGGGAGCGATCTGGGCACTCGCTCGCTTCGACAACTACGGGATCGAGGGCACGCGCGAGATGGCTCAAGAGCAGGCGATTGAGGACGAGCGCGTGGTGGCGGTCGAACGGGAGCTGCGCGATCGAGGTCTGGTGGTGGAAGCAGATGGTCGAACAGGACTCACACCGGCTGGCCTGGCGATGGCCGACCAGGTGCTGAGCGCTCGTCGCGACGAGCTGCACGCGATGCTGGCCGATCACACGACGCAGGAGCTGCCCGAGGTTCGTCGACTGCTCGAGCAGCTGTGTGTGGAGCTCTCCGGTCAGCGACCGTGAGCCGTGACACTCGGCGGCTCGCTGTCGCTCCGTGCAGGCTCAGCGGCTCTGCCAGGAAGGCTCAGCTGCCCGCCATAGCGCCGGGAACCTCAGTGGCTCGTCGTCGCTCCATGCAGGCTCAGCGGCTCGCCGTAGCGCCGGGCAGGAGCCCCAGCACGTAGGCGCCGAAGCTGGCGGCGCCGGCTGCCGCTGCGACCGCCAGTGGCAGGCTGAGACTGTGCTTCTCCAGCAGAGCTCCGACGAATGCTCCGAGGAGCATCGCGGCGACCGCGAGCAGGCGTCGCAGCGATTGACTCCTTCTCATCGTTCCCGCGGCTGTGTCGGCGGCTATGCCGGTGAGAGTGAGCGTCAGAACCGTGGTTGTCAAATCGGGCACCGCCAGCTTGCGCACGATTGCGTTGCGGATTCCCATCGCCAGCGCGACCAGCGCAATGATCGCGTAGGCGCTGCCTGAGCCGACTCGAACATGTATCGCGACTGCCACGGCTGCCGCGATGGCCAGCAGCGCCACCTCGCTACCGACGGCGAGCAGGACGATTCGCTCGTGCTGCTTGGCCACGCCGACGCCCAGTCGGCCGCCGGCCGCGGCGCCGAGCAGGAACGCGCCGAGTGAGATCAGTGGAGCGACGACCGGAAGCCCGCCGGCGTTTGCCAGCCCGAAGCCGAGCAGCACGATGTTGCCGGTCATGTTCGCCGTGAACACGTGCCCGAGGCCGAGATAGCTGGCGGCGTCGATCAGGCCGGTGGTGAGCGTCAGCGCCAGCAGAACCGGGGGGAGACGGCGGTCGTCCTTTGGGGATGGTCTTTCGCGGCTGGCGCTCTCATCTGCCATCCACGGAACTTCGACGCCGGTGCGCGGGAATCCTCGAAGCAGAGCCAGATCGTGCAGCGCCGTCGGGTTCAGGTCTGGCAGCTGGGACACCAGAAGGTCGAGCGGTTGTTCTCTCCCTGACCGCGCTGGCGGATGATGGTGGCGCAGCCGAGGGCAGGGGAGCCCGGCGCGTTTGTACACGGCTCGGGTACGCGCCCGTGGGCCATCCCGCACGGATTGACTCATGCGCTCGCGCGCTAGCTCCAACAGGCTGATCGCCTCCTCGTCTCCTACCGCGGCGAGCGGGCGCCAGGGGTCGATTGCGCCGGCGAAGCACAGCTCGGCCTTCCACAGGTTCCCGATTCCCGCAACGGTGCGCTGATTGAGCAGCGCATCCGCGATCGGACGGGTGGGATCGTCCGATCTCAAGCGGGCGAGGAAGCGTTCCATGTCGAAGCTCTCGCCCAGCACGTCCTGTCCCAGTGCAGCCAGGCGCGGGTCCGAACGAGTGCGGGCGTCGCTCATCAGCTCGAGCACGGGGCCGTCGAACTCGACCACCTCCCATCCGCCGCTGCGCAGCACGAGCCATGCTCGCTGCGGGGAGCGCCGCCAGCGCCGGCCCTCGCGGCCCACGTCCCAGATGCCCGTCATACGCAAATGGGAGTGCAGCGTCAGCTCGCCCTCGAAGCGCAGGAACAGGTGCTTGCCGTGGGCGTCCACCGAGCGCACCGAGCGCCCCCGAAGCAGTTGCGGCCAGCGGTCTGCCCGGTGGCGCGGGTGGGGAGTCAGGATCTGTTCGGGAACCTGGCCCTGCAGGATCGCCCCGATGCGGTTGGCCGCGCGGTGGATGGTGTCGCCCTCGGGCATGTCATTCACGATCGCAGAGGCGACCGGCGGCTCGTGTTCGAGCCGTGTCGATTGGGGCGCCCGCTAGGCTTGATCGTGTGGTTCGCCCCGTGGGAATCAACCATGTCGCCCTCGAGGTCGGAGACCTCGAGGAGGCGCTGGCATGGTACGGGCGCTTTCTTGAGTTCGAGCTGCGTGGGCGCCATCCGAAGATGGCGTGGATCGACCTCGGAGACCAGTTCATCGCGCTTTCGCAGGGACGTGCCCAGGGCCCTGACGACGGCCGTCACTTTGGCCTGGCGGTCGACAACAAGGAGGCGTTGCGCACAGCGCTGAGGGACGGCGGTGTGGAGGTCTCCGACAGCGGTTCGCTGCGCTTTCGCGATCCGTGGGGCAACAACGTGGAGGTCGTCGACTATCGCGACGTCCAATTCCTCAAGACGCCCGGAGTGTTGCGCGCCATCGGACAGGAGCGGCTGGGCAAGAGCGAGCAGGCGCTGGCCGAGTTGCGCGAGAAGGGCCTGGCAGATTGACGGTCTGCGATCCGGCGCGGCCCTCTGGGCGGCGGTCGCCATAGAGCACGAGCATCGTCCGCCGAATGCCTCCTCGCAGGGCGGCTGGGTGAGCTCGCTCCGCGTCGGTGTGCTCGACGAGAACGACCACGATGGTCGTCTCTGACATCTAGGCTTGCCGGACATGGAGCTCGAGCACGGGATCAGAACCCGACGCACCCACAAGGCCTTCGCCCCCGAGCCCGTCGAGCCGGAGGCGCTGATGCGGCTGTTCGAGCTGGCGCGCTGGGCGCCGAACCATCACCTGACCAACCCGTGGCGCTTTCGGGTGCTCGGGCCCGTCACGATCGCCAAGCTCAAGCGGATCGCCGACGCATTGAATCCCGGCTCCGGCGGCAAGCTGGATCGCGCGCCGACCCTCGTGGTCGCGTCGGTCGATCGCAGCGGGGACTCGGTGCAGGAGCAGGAGGATCTGCTGGCCGGTGCAGTCGCCGCCTACCTGGTCCTGCTCGGCGCACATGGCGCAGGGCTTGCCGGCTACTGGCGAACCGTGCCGTTCCTCGATTCACCCGCCGGTCGCGATGCTCTTGAGCTCGATCGCACGGAGACTCCGATCGGGCTGTTGCACCTGGGTCGACCTCGCCAGGAGCAGCGGGTGCCCGAGCGAGCTGCGGTGTCGACATTCGTGAAGCGCTTGCCCTGAGGGTCACACGGGTTTGCTGCCTTAGAGGCGGTTGAGCGGGTTGCGCATCAGCGCGTCTGGGGGACTCACGGGTCGCTGAACCGGTGTGTCTCCCCGATCATCTCGCGACGCAGCCGATGAACACGACGCAGCTCCTGGACGTCGTCGTCGAGCGCCGGTCCGCGCTGCTCTCCGGCCCCAAGCAGCTCCGGCTCGAGGCGATGTCGCACGAGCTCTCCGGCGAGCGCGTCGACCCGTTGCGCGCCGGCGCCCGGACGCGAGCTGACCGTCCGCTCCAGCTGCTGTCCGCGAAACAGCAGGCCCACGCCGTCGTCAGCCGCCCAGCCGCCGGGAAGGCGCCCGTCGCGCACGCCGGCCAACCATACGGGAAGCCTCTCGGGCTCACCGTCGGCGTGGACCGTCAGCGAGCCGGCCAGCAGTCCGAGCCCGGCGATTGGCTCGGGTGCGCCGCTCGAGCAGGTGATTCCCCCCTCGAACCAGCACATGGCTCCGGCGCTGAGCCCGGCAAGCAGGACACCACCCTGCCAGGCGCTGGTGAGCATACGGTCGAGCTCGTGGGCGCGCCAGATGGCGAGCAGATTGCGCATGGAGCCGCCGCCGACGTACACGATGTCCTGCTCGAGGACGGTCTGCTCCAGGGAGCGCTCGAGATCGCCCAATCGAAACAGCGAGAGGTGGGTGGGCTGGCAGGCGCGGCCGCCGAACCTCGCATAGAAAGCGTTGATCTGCGTATTGGTGTCTCCCGAGGCTGTTGGCAGGAACAGGATGCGCGGCTGTTGTGACCGTGTGAGAGTCAGCAGGTAGTCGTCGAGCAGTGGATTGGTGGGCTCCATCGTGAAGCCGCCTCCGCCCATTGCGAAGATCAGCCGCTGCTCGACTCCGCAAGCCGTCGGTGAGCTCACGCGAAGGCGACCGTGCGGTCCATGGTGAGCGCCTGACTCCTCAGATGGCAGACCTCAAGTGAGGTCTCGACGACCTCTTGGCCCACCTGCTCGACGCGGTAGGCGCTGCCGTCTGCCCTTGAGCTCACCACCCGCTCGAGGCGAGTGCCCTTGAAGTGAAGAGCCACGCCATCGTCGGCTGCGAATCCCGAGCGCATGCCGTCGCCCACGAGACCGTGGTACTCGGCCCGTCGGGCCGGCTCGGCGTCATAGTGGACACAGTTGGAATAGGGCAGCAGCCCCAGCCCTCGAACTCGTCGCGGCGGACCGTGAAATGCGCTCAATGCCTCCTCGAACCAGCACAATGAGCCGGCTGAGGGACCACACAGGACGACGCCCTTGCGCCAGGCTCTGCGCAGCACGTCATCGAGGCCGTGGGCGCGCCAGACCCCGAGCATGCTCACCACGTTGCCGCCGCCCACATAGATCAGATCCTGGCTCAGGAGATGGGCGGCGAGGTCATCCTCGACGCCCTGACCGCCCTGATCGCGACGAAACAGCGAGAGGTGGCTTGCCTCGCAGTGTGTGGAGAAGCGACGGTAGAAGCGGACCACATAGTGATCCGCGTCTCCGGAGGCGGTCGGCAGGAAGCAGATGCGCGGCCGCCGTGCACCGGTGAGCGAGAGCACGTAGTCATCGAGGATGGAGCCGTCTTTCTCCATCGAGAAGCCTCCGCCTCCAAGGGCCACGATCTGGGGGGTCCGGGGTCGCATCGCTCGCTACCTCGCTTGGTGTGAGACGGGGCGGAACTAGCTCAGCCTGCCGGAGCCGGCCCGGTGGATCTATGGACTCACGCCCAAGATCGGCGACTCGACGCTGGACATTCATCCAAGGGAGGTCACCGCACACAGAGCATTTCGCACGCTGTCTTTGGTCGGTCAGGATAAGCTCGGTAGCCAAACCTTGATCTCTGGACGGTCATAGATGTCGCTTGAACACGTTGATGTGCTGATTGTCGGCGCCGGCCTCTCCGGCATCGGCGCCGGTTGCCACCTGCAGGCCAACTGCCCCGGGAAGACCTATGCGGTGCTCGAGGCGCGTGACCGCATCGGCGGTACCTGGGACCTCTTCCGCTACCCGGGCATCCGCTCAGACTCGGACATGTACACGCTGGGCTACTCCTTCCGACCGTGGAAGGAGGCGAAGTCGATCGCCGACGGCTCCTCGATCCTCAACTACGTTCGAGAGACGGCCGCTGACCACGGCGTCGAGCAGAAGATCCGATTCAACCATCGCGTGGTGCGCGCGGAGTGGTCTACCGCCGATGCGCGATGGACGGTGGAGGCCGTTCGCAGCGATACCGAGGAGACGGTGCGGCTCAGCTGCAACTTCCTCTTCATGTGCAGCGGCTACTACCGCTACGAGGAGGGCTATACGCCCGCCTTCCCTGGTATCGAGGACTTCGCCGGACGCGTCGTCCATCCGCAGCACTGGAGCGAGGACATCGAGTATGCCGACAAGCGCGTGGTGGTGATCGGCAGTGGCGCCACGGCGGTGACGCTTGTCCCCTCGATGGCGCAACGCGCTGCGCACGTCACGATGCTCCAGCGCTCGCCCAGCTACATCGTCGCGCTGCCCGCCGAAGACCCGATCGCCAAGCGACTGCGACGCTTCTTGCCGGCCAAGGCTGCCTACCCGATCCTGCGCTGGAAGAACGTGCTGCTCACGATGCTGAGCTTCCAGCTCAGTCGCCGCAGGCCCAAGCTGATGAAGGGCCTGGTCCGCAGGGGGCTCGAGCGGCAGCTGCCGGTGGGGTATGACATAGACACGCATTTCAAGCCCAGCTATGACCCATGGGATCAACGCCTGTGCCTGGTGCCCAACGGCGACCTCTTTGAGTCGCTGAGCGCCGGCCGTGCCTCGGTGGTCACCGATCACATCGACACGTTCACCGAGAAGGGCATAAGACTTGTCTCCGGCGCCGAGCTGGAGGCCGATCTGGTCGTCACCGCGACGGGCCTCAACCTGCTGGCTTTGGGGGGAATGCAGATCGCCGTCGACGGTCGCGAGATCGTGCTGGGAGAGACGATGAGCTACAAGGGCATGATGCTCAGCGGCGTGCCGAACATGGCGTTTGCGGTGGGCTACACCAATGCTTCCTGGACGCTCAAGTGCGACCTCACCTGCGAATACGTGTGCCGGCTGCTCAATCACATGGAGGAGCGCGGATACCGGCAGTGCACTGCTCACAACCGGGATCCCGGAGTCTCCGAGCGACCGTTCATCGACTTCTCCTCCGGCTATGTCCTGCGCTCGATCGACCAGTTCCCCAAGCAGGGCTCAAAGGCGCCTTGGAGGCTTTACCAGAACTATCCGCTCGACATCCTCAATCTCAGGTTCGGATCGATCGAAGACGGGGCGATGGAGTTTTCAAACGCCGGCTCCTCGGTCGATGTCCCGGAGATGGTCGCTGTCTGAAATCGCAGTCTGAGATGACTGTCTGAAGTCACCGCCTATGGCTCTATCTCCCGCCGCGGAGGTAGCGAGTGACATCCTCGGCTTCCTGCTCGAGCGCCGTCCTGTCCGTGCGGGTCAACCGCCCGAAGGGGCTCAGCACGGCTCTGCCGTCGACGATGCTCCAGGTGGCGGCGGCGCGTCCGCGAACAAGCGCGAACGGGCGGAACAGGCCATTGACGGTAACGATCTCCTGATGAGAGCCGAGGATCGCTTTGCGCGAGACCCAGCCGAGCAGCAGGGGGTCGTAGGCGCCGAGCAGACGCGGCGGGGGTAGTTCGGCCGCGGGTCGACGCCTGGTGAGCTGCAGAAGGCCGTCGGCGCGCGTGTGCAGCTCGGAGGCGATCGCGCTGAGACCGGCGCGGGCGTCTCCCAGCGTCAGGCCGGCCCACTTCGCAAGATCGCGGTCATCGGCCGGGCCGTGGCCTGCGAGATAGCGGCGCGCCAATTCGGCAAGCGCACGACTGCGGTCGAGAGGCACAGGCCGCTCGAGCCAGTCGCGGACCAGCACGTAGGCGTGGTCACGGCCGACCATCGGTCCGCGCACGGTGAGCCCGCGCAGGGAGGCGAGCATCAGCAGATGCACCAACGCCTGGCCCTCGGTGGGCACGCCTGCAGCTGCGATCCGCTCTCGCAGCTGCAGCCGCGTGAGCGGTCCCTCCTCTGTGAGCGAGCGCTCGATCGCCGTCACTCCCCGCTCGGCCGCGCGTGGGGAGACGCCCTCCTGGGCAAGGCGCCTCGCATTGCCGGCAAGCAGTCGCGGCGCAGTGAGCTCGGCCAGCCACGGGTAGTCCTCGCTGCACACGAGGTGAAGCGTTCCGCGGTTCAGCCAGGTGATCAGCAGCGAGCGATCCTCGCTGAAGCCTCGCTCGATGTCTGTCGCAGAGAGGCCCGTGCTGCGCACGCGGATCGCCAGGCGTGCGCCGCGTGGGTCCTGGCCCTGGACGGCCAGTAGATGACGGACGACGCTCACAGCCTCGCTCGCCGGAGCGCCGGCGAGCAGCTGTGCGGTCAGACGCTCTGCGATCGGGGACTCTGGGGTCAGTCGCTCCACCAACCGGGAATCATCTCGCCGTCGCCGCCGAAGTGCCGGCCGAACACCAGGATCTCAAGGCCGTCATCTCCGGCCTCGAATGCGCGCATCGTCTCTGGAGACACGCGGATCGCATCGAGCTTGCCGATCTCCACGATCTCCTCATCGAGCTTCACGCGTCCGCTTCCGGCAAGAACCACATAGATCTCCTCGGCCTGATCGTGATGATGACCGAACTGCTGGCGCATGCCTGCGCGCAGACGCTGATGGCTTACACCGGTTTCCTTGGCTGCCAGGTCCTCTCGAGCAAAGCGCGCTTCCCCTTGCTCACTGAGACCGTGTCGCTTGGCCATGTCCTCGACCGACTCGAGGTTCTTGATCGTGTATCCCATCGTCTGGCCCCCTTTCCTGGCTGTGTGAGCTCTCATCTCGCTCCTGCCCCGCTGTGCGAGGATTCAAGCATGCAGCAGCGCGTCAGCCTGATCACGCTTGGTGTGAGCGATCTCGCCAGAGCACGAGCGTTCTACGAGGCGCTTGGTTGGAAGACGGGCGCGGAGCCACAGGCGGACGTGGTGTTCTTCCAGACGGGCGGCTCGATCGTCTCGCTGTGGGATCGTCGCAATCTCGCACAGGACAGTGGCGTTCAGGATCAGGGGGGATGGGGTGGAGTGACGCTTGCCTACAACGCCGGCTCCCCGGAATTGGTGGATGCGGTCCTGGCCGAAGCGGAGGCCGCCGGTGCGACGATCGCCCGTTCCGGAGCAGAGACGTTCTGGGGCGGCTACTCGGGCGTGTTCATCGATCCCGACGGTCATCCGTGGGAGGTCGCCCACAACCCGCACTGGACGCTGCACGATGACGGATCGGTAACGCTCGCTCCCTGACATGCGGGTCCTCGTAAGAGGAACACGCCCGGTGCGGGCAGGCCCCTGAACAGTCACAGCTCGTCCTTGGGGCTTACGGATCCGCAAGGCCGGATCGGTTTGCAGCAAGGGTCGGTTCCGGCCGCCGCGAAGGTTGGGCTTGTCACTCACGTCGGTTCCGCCCACTGCGAAGGTTGGGCTTGTCACTCAGGTCGGTTTGGCGAAAGGTTGGGCTCGCCACTCACGTCGGTTTCGCCCGCCGCGGAGGTTGGGCTCGTCACTCACCGATGAGTTCGCGCGCAGGTCGACGTCATACCTTCGAGATGACCGACCCCATCCGTCCATTGGCTCCCTTGACGCCGGCGCGGTCCGTGCAATACTTAAGCAAGTGCTTAACCAACGTGCGCCACTCGATCTCGTGTTCCAGGCGCTCGCCGATTCAACCCGGCGGGCAATGGTTGACAGGCTCGCAAGCGGGCCGGCGTCCGTCAGCGAGCTTGCCCGCCCGCTCGCCATGTCGCTGCCGGCGGTGGTTCAGCACCTGCACGTGCTCGAGTCGAGTGGTCTCGTGCGCACCGAGAAGCGAGGACGGGTGCGCACCTGCCACATCGAGTCGGCGGCGCTCGGGAGCGCAGAGCGGTGGATCACCGAGAGACGCAGGGAATGGGAGCAGCGTCTGGACAGGCTCGGGGAATACCTCGCCGAGCATCCTGAGCTGCCGGATCAAGGAACAGACAAGGGAGACAAGCATGAGTGAGAGATCTGCAGTCCACTCGACCTTCGCGATCGAGCGCATCTATGAGGCGACGCCCGCGCGTGTGTTCAGCGCATGGGCAGAGCCCGAGGCCAAGGCGAGCTGGTTCGGCCCCAAAGTTCTGACCGGCAGCGATCACAAGCTCGACTTCAGGGTCGGTGGGGAGGAGCATCTGCGCGTCACCGCGTCGGATGGCGCCATCTACCTCTTCGACAGTCGCTACGAGGACATCGTTGCGCAGCAGCGCATCGTGTACTCGTATGACATGCACCGCAACGAGGACCGCATCTCGGTCTCGCTGGCGACGGTCGTGCTCGAGCCTCACGGCAGCGGCACGAAGCTGACCTTCACCGAGCAGGGGGTCTTCCTCGACGGTCATGACACGCCCGCCGCGCGCGAGCACGGCACAGGCGAGCTGCTGGATAGCCTGGGTGAGAAGCTGAGCGAGGAGCCCTCCTGATGCAGACCTGGACGAATAGCGAAGATCATCCAACAGGGACGTCCAGTGCCCTGGGACCGTCCGACGGGCTGAAGCCGTCCGAGACGACGCTTCCCCCGGACCAGATGGGACCGTCCGGCGAGCTGCGACCATCCGAGGAGATGCAGCATCAGCCCGCAAACGACCGCTCGCGCTGGATCGCGCTCTATGTGCTGTGCGTGGGAATGCTGATGATCGTGCTCGACGTGACCGTCGTGAACGTGGCGCTCCCGTCGATCCAGGACGATCTCGGCTTCTCCTCCTCGAGTCTCGCCTGGGTCGTGAATGCCTACCTGATCGCTTTCGGCGGGTTGCTGCTGCTGGCCGGGCGCTTCGGCGATCTGATGGGTCGCAGCCGCGTCTTTCTGCTCGGAGTGGGTCTCTTCACCCTGGCCTCGCTGCTCTGCGGGCTTGCCTGGACACAGACGCTGCTCGTGGCGGCCCGCTTCGTGCAGGGCATCGGCGGCGCCATGACCTCCGCCGTGATCCTCGGGATGATCGTGACGATGTTCCCCGAGCCGCGGGAGCAGGCGAAGGCGATCGGGGTGTACGCCTTCGTGGCTTCCGCCGGAGGCTCTGTCGGCCTGCTGGCCGGCGGCGTGCTCACCCAGTCGATCAACTGGCACTGGATCTTCTTCGTCAACGTCCCGATCGGGATCGTCACGATCCTGCTCGCCAGGCGCCTGCTCGAAAAAGACAAGGGGATCGGCTTTGCGCAAGGCGCCGACATTCCCGGCGCGGCGCTCATCACCGCGGCCCTGATGCTCGGCGTCTACACAATCGTCAAGCCGGCGGCCGACTACGGCTGGGGCGCCGGCCGCACACTGGGCCTGGGCGCCATCTCGCTCGTGCTGCTGGCAGGCTTCATCGCGCGGGAGGCCACCGCCCGCAATCCGCTGGTCCCGTTGCGCATCTTCCGCTCGCGCAACGTCACAGGAGCGAATCTGATCCAGGTGCTCTCCGTGGCCGGGATGTTCGGGATGTTCTTCCTCGGCGCTCTCTATTTGCGACGGGTGCTCGGCTATGATGCCCTCGAGATAGGCTTGGCTTTCCTGCCCGTCACGATCACGATGGGCACCATGTCGATCCGCTTCTCCGAGCCGCTGATCACGCGCTTCGGGGCCAGGGCGACATTGCCGCCGGGCCTCGGGTTGATCGCGGCGGGACTTGCGCTGTTCGCGCGCACACCCGTCCACGCCGACTACCTCCTCAACGTGCTGCCGTCGATGGCGCTGCTTGGAACCGGCGCCGGGCTGTGCTTCCCCGCGCTGATGACCGTCGCGATGTCGGGAGCCACGCAGAGCGACGCAGGTCTCGCCTCCGGCCTTGTGAACACGACGGCGCAGGTCGGCGGCGCGCTTGGCCTGGCGGTGCTCGCGACGCTTTCGGCATCGCGCAGCGCCAGACTGATCGCGCACGGACAATCGACCGCGGCGGCGCTCACCGGTGGCTATCACCTTGCTTTCTGGATCGCCACCGCGCTCGTCCTGGCGGCTATCGGGGTGGCGTTGACCGTGCTGAGACCTCAGCCGGTCGCGGCTCAGCAGAGCGATGTCGGGCACGAGCAGACCAGCGCCGAGCCGCTGTATTCCGAAGTCGCGTAGGAGGGGGCGATTGCTATAGTGACCCGATCCAGCCGGGGTCCTAGACCCCGATCAACGCAGTGTCAGCGCTCGTAGCCGTTGCTCATAGCAATCTCCGCGTTCGCAGCACGCGAGAACACGGAGGTAGACACAAATGGCTACAGGAACCGTCAAGTGGTTCAGCGACGACAAGGGATTCGGGTTCATCACGCCCGATGACCAGTCCAAGGACCTGTTCGTCCATCACTCGGGAATCGCCGGCGACGGCTACCGCTCGCTGAGCGAGGGCGCCAAGGTCACCTATGACGCCGAGGCCGGCGACAAGGGACCGAAGGCAGTCAACGTCCAGCTTGCATAGCGGCCCGCCTCAGGACTAGATTCCTGAGGCGATCGCCTGAAGTAGTAGGCAGGATCACGGCAGGCAACCCGAGAACGGTTGCCTGCCGATAAAGCACCCACGTGCTGCGCTCAGTCCGCGTCCTGTGCTCAGTGAGTCCTGTACCCAGCGCGCGTCCTGCGCTCAGTGCGTCTTGCGCTCAGCTCGTGTTCTGCGCTCAGCCAGACACGGCCTGGCGGCTGTGCCGGGTCAGCTCGCGCACAAGCCTCTGGATCATGCGCTCCAACTGCTGGATGCTCGCCGCCTCCACCTTTGCGACGCCGACCTCGCGGTTCACCCAGGCGTTGATCTCACGGTGGCTGCTGCCGCTGCGCCTCGACAGGTCGGCCACCAGACGGTGGCGCTCCTCGCGCAGGCTCGCGCGACGTTCGAACGCAGCCACGGGTGCCGGCGGCGCCGGGAGCGGAGCGGGTGGCGAAGTCTGCTCGGCGACTCCCGCGGAGGCTTTGGGGGCTGGGCCGAACAGAGTCATTTGCGGTGCCACTTCGGCGCTCAGCGGCACGAAATCGATCGCAGGAGACGGCTCGCTCGCCCGTCGCTCGCGCGGCTCGTCAAAGCCCTCCTCGACCTCGCGCTCGCGCAATGCCCGGCGCAGCTCGCTCTCAACCTCGGCGGCATGCCCTCGCAGCACGGCATCCGCCGGCAGATAGACCCAGCTCGGCTCGGGCATCCGGCCCGGGATCGTCCTCACGAAGCGGCCCACGATCTGTCTGAAGATCATCGGGGTCTTGGCAGCCGTCGCATACACCCCGACCCGCAACCGCGGGATGTCCACGCCCTCGGACACCATGTTCACGGCCACCACCCACGGCTCCTTTGAGGCTCTGAAGGCAGCAAGCTTCTGTGCCGCACGCGCCTCGGTGTGCAGGACCACCACCGGTGCGTGCCCGGTCGACTGGCTGAGCAGCTTGGCTATCTGCCGGGCATGGGTGGCGTCCGCGGCCACCGCCAGCCCCCCTGCGTCGCGATGGCCCCCTGCGCGCAACTCCCTCAGCTTCTCGTCGGCCTCTCGCAGGATGCGCGGGAGCCCGTCCGGCAACTCCGTGGATATGGCGGTGCGATATCGCCGGCTCGCCTCTCTGGCGCTCAGCACCGTCTCAAAGGATGTCTCGATCACGTCCTCGCCGCTGCGCCAGGACAGCGTCCCGTCGAACGTCACAAACGCCACAGGCCGGCAGATGCCATCCGCGACCGCCTGGGCATAGGTGTAGGAGACGTCCGGGACCGCCACCCCTTCTGCGTCGTAGCTGACGCCCGGGATCGGTGTGGCGTCAGAGCGAAACGGGGTTCCCGACAACAGCAGCCAGCGCGGCGCGGCCGCGAAAGCCTGCTGGAAGCTCGTTCCCCAGGCGAGCTCATCGCCGAGATGATGGGCCTCGTCGACGATCACGAGCGTGTCCGTCCTCATGTCCGCCGACCAGCTGCGCGAGTCCGCGGCCACGCGCGCATATGTGACCGCGACGCCGTGGAAGTCGTGCGGCGGTCGCGGTCCGGGGGCGTCGGGTTGCAACTGCACGCCGAGCTCTGCGGCTGCGCTCGCCCACTGGCGCGTCAGAGGAGTCGTCGGACAGAGCACCACCACACGGCTCACCTCGGCGCCGGAGAGCATGCGCCGCGCCAGCTCAAGCGCCGGGCGCGTCTTGCCGGCGCCGGGCGCCGCCGAGACCAGGAAAGGGCCGCCCTGCCAGCCGTCCAGCCGCTCGAGCGCATCGCGCTGCCAGGCGCGCAGAGATGTCGTGGGGGAAAGGCTCAAAGAGCCCGGCATCCTGCGGCACCGACCGGACGGACCCCC
>DATHPT010000397.1:0-3568 GCA_035483615.1 Solirubrobacteraceae bacterium
CCCACCCAATCCCAGAAGCCGAACATGTTCTCGGTGTCGATGCCGAACTCGGTCACCGCGCGAGCGTTGGTGGAGACAGCCACGAAGTGCTTGGCGACGGCAGCCTCATCGCTGAGAGCGGCAAGCGACCATTCGCGGGCGGAGCGAGCGTTGGTCATCGTCTCCAGGGTGGTGAAGGTCTTGGAGGAGACGATGAAGAGGGTCTGCTCCGGATTCAGATCGCGTGTGGCCTCGACGAAATCGGTGGAATCGACGTTTGAGACGAACCGGAAGGTCATCTCACGGTCGGAGTAGTGGCGTAGCGCCTCATAGGCCATCACAGGCCCAAGATCCGAGCCGCCGATCCCGATATTGACGACGTTGCGGATCGGCTGGCCGGTGTGCCCGGTCCAGTCCCCCGAGCGAACCCGTTCACTGAACCTCGCCATGCGATCGAGTACGGCGTGGACCTGTTGCACGACATCGACGCCATCGAGCAACAGGGAGGAGCTTCGTGGCATTCGCAGTGCCACGTGCAGGACTGGACGATCCTCTGAGACGTTGATCCGCTTAGCGGCGAACATCGCCTCCGTGTGCTCGGCCAGACCAGATTGCTCGGCGAGCGCGACGAGCAGGCCGATGGTCTCCTCGGTGATCCTGTTCTTGGAATAGTCGAGGTAGAGACCGGCGCCCTCGGCGACCAGGCGCTCACCGCGACTTGGGTCGGCAGCGAAGAAATCTCGCAGATGGGTGCCGAGGATCGCCTCGTAGTGTCGAGTCAGATCGCTCCATGCGGGAAGCTCGCGTAGCGGCGTCGAGTCCATGATGGGTGAGCTCATCTCATCATGACTCTCCCGTGGCGTGCGTCGCGGGGGTGCTCCTCGGCGCAATGGGGACTGCAGAAGTAGAAGGTCTCTCCCCCGGCGTCCTTACGGATCGCCTTGTGCCTGTCGACCTTCATGCCGCATACGGGATCGGTGGCTCCACGACGTGTGGTCAGGGCGAACAGCGCCGCGAAGACGACCACGCCGAGGATGTTGGTGAACAGCTTGTAGTCGATCTTCACCTCGCTGAAGATATCCGCGCGAGTCGGCCGAGCCTGGGGGATCAGGCCGGCCACACTGAACAAGCCATCCACAATCAGCGCTGCGATCACGATTGTGATGAACATCAGCGCCACGATCCGCAGCGTGAAGCTCGCTCCATAGAACTTGCGGTAGATCAGCACGATCGGCAGCACGATCAGATCGGCGAATATGAACGAGATGACCCCTGCAAAACCGATGCCGCCCGACCACAGCACGGCAGCCAGAGGGACGTTGCCGACCGAGCAGACGAAGCTGAGCACCGCGATCAGCGGTCCCACGATCGCGTTCTCGATCAGCTTGACGGCCGCTGGGGCGTGGGTGATGAAGAGCGCGTTGAAGAAGCTGTTGTCGAGCTGTCCGATGAACCCGGCGAGCAGAAAGCCGAGGGTGATCTCCTTGTAGAGCATCGTCCAGTCGTTGCGGAAGTTGTGAGCCACGTCCGACCATGCCGCAACGGAGCCAAGTCGCTCACGGATGCTCATCTGACTGGAGGCGGTGTGATGCTGGTGGCCATCGTCGGCCTGCTGAGCGTGGCTGCGCGCCTGCTCCTCCAGATGCTTTGAGACGAACAGCCTCAGCAGCAAGCTCATCACGACGATCAGGATCAGACCGCCGATGAACTGTGCAAGCGTGAACTGCCAGCCCAGCAGCACCCAAATGACGATGCCCAGCTCAATCACGAGGTTGGTGGAGGCGAACTGGAAGGCGAGCGCCGATGCTGCCGAGGAGCCCTTCTGGAAGAGGCTCTTGGCGATCGCTATCGCCGCGTAGGAGCACGAGGAGGAAGCGGCGCCCAGACCCGTCGCAACCGCCACTGGGCGCCCGCCCGAGCCACCGAGCGCTCGCTCGACCCGCTCCCGTGGCACCCATGCCTGCACGATCGCCGAAATGAAGAAGCCGAGCACGAGCGCCCACCACACGGTCCAGGCCATCAGGAAGGCGTCCTTGAAGCCGTCGGCGATGGTTGTGAGCACGTGGCTCACGATAGAAAGCCCCGCCGGAGCTGGGCTTTCCTCAGATGATCCACAAGCAGGAATTGTCTCCCACGACGACCGCGGTGTCAGGCGAGCGCAGCGCAGCCCGGCAAGTTGACGCACCACCGCGTTGCCGACCGCGCGATCAGAGGGCCGTCCGCTTCGCTGCCACGAGACATTCGTAGAACTCCGCGAAGCGCAGCGCGACAGCCTCGATCGTGAGGTCCTGCACCCGTGTGGCGGCCGCCGCTGCGAGACGCCGCGAACGCGCAGGATCCTCGAGCAGCGCACTGATGGCACCTGCAAGCGCGGCCGGGTCGCGTGGGGGCACCAGCAGGCCGGTGCGATCGTGCTCCACCAGCTCAGGTATGCCGCCCACACTGGTGGCTGTGACCGGCACCCCGACGGTCATGCACTCGAGCAGGAAGAGCGGCATCCCCTCCCAGTCCGACGACAGAGCTCCCACGTCCGCCGCCCCTAGCAACGCGCCGACGTCATGACGAGCCCCCAACAGGTGAACGCTCGATCCGTGACCGAGACCAGCTATCTGGCGCTCGAGCGCGGGCCGGCAGCGGCCCTCTCCGGCAATCACGAGGTGGACGTCCGCGCAATCACGCGCGAGTCGGTCATGTGCAGCGACCAGCACCTCCAGCGCCTTCTCGGGGCGCAGACTCGCTGCCACCACAACGATACGGGCCCGCGGCCCCAGCCCGAGCTCGGCCCGCAGGTCGCCAGCGCCAGCGCCAGCGACGCGGTGCGGGACATATGCAGTTGGCAACACGACGATCTTCCCCGGATCGATCCGCTCGAGCTCGATCATGCGATGGCGCGCGGCATCCGAGACGGTGACGAAGCGTGTTGCCAGGCGAGCGATCACGTGGCGGTCGACCAGTCGTCGCGCCGGGCTGCCTGCGAAGGACCAATTGTGCTCATGAGCGATGACGACGGGAAGACGGCACAGTCGCCCGAGCACAGCGCCCCAGGCATTCGATCCGAACATGTGCGCATGGATCACGTCGAAGCGCTCTCGGCGCAGGAGCGAAACGAGGCCAGCGAGACGATGTGCGTCGGCGCGTCGGCGCCGGCCGAGGACAACGAGCGGGACCGCCGCCGCCTCCAGTTGCTCGACCGCCTCCGGCGTTGCGGCGCGCGTCGCGCACACCCACGGCTCGATCCGATCGCGCGGAAGCTGCGCCGCCAGGCCAAGAGCGAACCGCTCCGCTCCTCCCTGGTCGGTCGGGTTGTCCAGCAGCATCAGTACGCGCAGGCGCCTGCTCGGCTTGGTCATTGCTCTCGATGCTCAACCCGCATAGCGCGCAATCGGTGCCTCCTCCCCAGCCAGCTGCCGCCGGAAGACGCCGCCACGATGGGCCAGCCCGAGTAGCGCCGAGCAAAGCCCGAAGGTGAGCCACAACTGCTTGGAGAACTCGCCGGAGAGGAAGAAATCGGCAGCGAGGAAGCCAATCAGGGCGAGCACGACGCAGCGGGCCGCGAGCTCGAGCCCGGCATCACCCTGTCGCTCGAACG
>DATHPT010000398.1:0-2772 GCA_035483615.1 Solirubrobacteraceae bacterium
GTGGAGCCGCCCGTCGAACCGCCGGTTGAGCCACCTGTGGAGCCGCCGGTCGAACCGCCGGTTGAGCCTCCCGTGGACCCACCGGTTGAGCCGCCTGTAGCTCCTCCCGTGGACCCGCCGGTGGTGCCCCCGGTGGAGCCACCGGTCGAGCCGGTTGTACCGCCTGTTGAAGTTTTCTTGGAGCCCTTCGATTTGGAGCCCTTCGATTTGGTCGGACTCGTTTTGCGAGTTCCGCTCTTGGTTGAGCTCTTGGTTGAGCCCGCCTTCTTGGAGGCTGTGGAGACGGCGCTTGAGCTCCGCACGGTTTGATGAGCTGCCTTAGCTGCTTTGTGTGCTTTGTGTGCAGGGCGTGCGGAAGCGACGCCGGTACAAAGTGCAAGTACCGCGAGCAGCGCCATGGATATGACGGCATGCTTCGCGGTTCGTTGAGAACGAGCGAGCATCAGTTACCTCCGTGACAGGCGCGAGGTGAGGGGGTTGGGTCGCGCCTAGTTTGGGTGAGCGTGAGCGCCGCAGCGACATGTTCCCGCCGCAGCCCTCAAGTTCTCGACTACAACACGGCTGACGCATCGCGTTCAGGCGATTCCTGGACGCATTGACATGCATCTCGTTTACAGGGTCAGCCAACTAGGGGCTACCCGCCCCATCCCTGCTCAACCGATTAATTCAGGAGCGAGCGTGCAGTGCGATCGACCAGCCGCCATGCGAGGCGACGCGCAGGCCCGAGTAGACCCCACGGGCAAGCTGAACGGTCCCACTCGAGGAGTGGCTGCTCACGAGCAGGAACCCGTGGGTGGTGAAGATCTGGATCGGGGGATGCTGTGCGCTCCACGCCAGCACCTCCGGCGAGCGCACGACGATCGTGCCCAAGTGGGCATTCCCGGATCCTGTGAAATGGCGCAGCACGTGTCCGCCCACCTGGGGCAAAGCCGAACCGTTGCTCGCCGCTTTCGTGGAGCCTGTCGAGGCTTGCGAAGTGGAGGTCTTGCTCGGGCCGCTGGAGCTGGAGGTGGCGGTGGCGGTCGAGCCGCCGCTCGCTGCCGTGGCCTGGGTGGACGAGGTGGACGAGGTGCCGGACGAGCTGGAGCTTCCACAGCCGGCGAGGGCGCCCAGTGCAAGCAATGCTGCAAACAGCCGACCGGCCCCTCTCAGAGGAGTGCCGCGGGAAAAGCTCATTCGAGAAGCCGCCAAGGCGGCGAGCTTATTGGATCCACAGGCTGGTGGCGAGCACGCGACCGGGACGCAGCAGCAGCTTGAGCAGTGGGGGCAGCGCCACCACGATGCCGACCAGCGTGCCAAAGATCAGCGCCGTGCCGGGCACCGCGCCGGGTTCGAGCACCAGCTTGCTGAGCGCCAGCTCTGCCGTGACGCTGGCAAGCGCGGCGAAGAACGCCCAGCGCGCGTAGGCCATCGACTCGAGCAGGTTGACGAGCATCGTGACGAGCGCCACGCAGCCGAAGCCCACGAACAGGCTGAGCCTGTTCGTGCCGGAGGTCCACTGCCCGATCATGATCACCACACCCGAGAGCACGATCGTGGTGCCCAGCAGGCGCAGCATCGCACCGAGGAAGATCCCCATTGCGGAACCTTTGAAGTTGCGCTCGTTCGCCTCCTCCAAGCCGACCCCTTGCAGGCCGCGGGGGACAGCGTCATAGAACTTCCACAGGTAGTAGCCGCCCCAGAAGCTGCCGAGCACCGACGGCAGCAGGGCAAGCGCCGGGAAGGCGCCGTGCACGCCCCAGCCGAGGCTCGAGTCGCCGACGAGCAGGCCGCCGAGGGCCAGGCCGATTGCGCCCGCCCACAGAGCCCGTCCGATGCGACCTGCGGGTTCGTCCGAGCGTCCTCCACCGGTGGCGACGCCGACCACGGCGCTTATGACGATCACCGCCGTCAGGGCCTCGAGCAGCGGATAGGCTGAGACGTCGGCCTGCAGGCCGACCACCGCGCCGACCAGCAGCAGCCCGTAGGCAAGCGCCCAGCCTCTGCGGGCGAGCACGGTGCCGCCGACCCAGATCGCCACAAACATCCCGGCCAGCGGCCCGTATGGGTGCAACAGCAATAGGGGAACCTCGATGACCAGCAGACCCAGCGCACAGACCGCCATGCGATCGTGGGCCAGGCAGGCGAGGCCGGAGCGACGACTGAGATAGCGGCTGCGCAGGGCCCACTGCAGCGCCAGTGTCAGGGGAAGCGCGATCACGATCGCCTGCTCGAGCACAGAGGTGCCGATCTGGCGGCTGAGTGGGCCCGCCCACGAGGCCACCGCCAGGATCGCCATGATCAGGGCGATCGCCTCAGTGAGAATGCTGTCACGGCGACCTGACTCCTCGGTCGTGAATCTCCCGGGGGTCCAGCGAGGTGGTTTCGGGGGAACGACCCTCGATCCCAGACTGAGAGCAGCGTTGGCGCGCATCCCGCCCCATGCCTCGAGCACGACGGCGGCCTCCAGCACGTCCTGCGCGCCGCGCCCGAGACGCGCCTCGATCACGCCCGTCGCAAATGTGGGCCCCTGTGGCTCCAACGCCCTAGCCTCGCTCAGCGATCGTGGCCAGCAGGCTGCGCACGGCGATGGTAGTCGGCAGGCTGCGCACGGCGATGGTGGTCGACAGGCTGCGCATGGTGTTGTGCCTCATGCCGTCATCGCATTGCTGGTGAGCTCGCCCAGCAGGTCGCGGTAGCCGTCCAGGCAGGCGGTGCGGGTGTAGACGCGCTGCACGCGATCGAAGCCGCGCTGGCCGAGACGGGCCGCCAGTCGCGGGTCGCGAAGCAGCG
>DATHPT010000399.1:0-6651 GCA_035483615.1 Solirubrobacteraceae bacterium
CTGGGCCTGCACGTGTTCAATCCGGTGACCCGCATGAAGCTTGTGGAGCTCGTGTTTCCGACTGCAGCCTCGCAGGAGACCCGCAGTCGAGCGCTTGCGCTGTGCGAGGCCTTCGAGAAGACCGCAGTTGAGGTGCCAGACGTACCTGGATTCGTGGTCAATCGTCTGCTGTTTCCCTATCTGTTCAGCGCCGTGAGGCTGCTCGAAGAGACGGGCATGGACGCTCAGGACATCGACACCTGCATGAAGCTCGGCGCAGGACACCCGATGGGGCCATTCGCGCTGCTGGATCTCGTCGGACTGGATGTGTCGAAGGCGATTGGCGAGACGATCGGCCAGGAGATCCCGTCACGCGTGGACGAGTTGATCGAGGAGGGGGCTCTCGGGCGCAAGACCAAGCGCGGTTTCCTCGCCTACTGAGTCCTCGCGGGAAGCCGAATTAAGAGTTCATTAGCCTCCGCGGACTTTTAGGTCTCCTTCATCAAGCTGGAGATACTTGGAGGTGCGACACAGATCGCAATGCACACCCGCCTCCTCCCAGTGCACATGTTCCGGCCCGCTCCCCCGCGGGCCGGACGTGTCTTTCAAGCCGGTCGCCTCTTCGGAGCCCGTCGCCTTGTGGTTTGAAGCCGGTCGCTTCGTGGCCGGTGCCACGGTCGAGCTATCGCGCTATGCCTCTATGCCCCCGGCGGAGCCTCACGGCGTGAGCTCTCCCGGAAATCCTCCTCCCGTGTTGGCACCGGCCGGCGCTCACGGATGCGCACCGCCTCCACACGGTTGTGGTGGACGGACTCCACCCTGATCGAGAAATCTCCCGAGCTGATCGTGTCCCCGCGGCGTGGCAGACGCCCGATCTCGGCGAAGACGAACCCACCCACCGAGTTGTAGGCGTCGCTGTCGACCGGCAGCTCGACGCCGTAGTCGAGCAGATCGGCAATCGATACATGACCGCGCACGAACCAGTCACCGTCGGCGAGCCGACGGACCTCTCCGGCAGCAGGATCTGTCTCATCGGCGATCTCGCCGACGACCTCCTCGATGATGTCCTCGATCGTCACGATTCCCACAACGCGCCCGTACTCATCTACGACAACCGCCATCGACGTGCGCTGGCGCTGTAGATCGGCAAGCAGGTCATCGAGCGGCTTGGTCTCCGGAACGATCGGCGCTTCGTGCATTATCGGCTCAATCGAGGCCTGCGGACCGTCGTGCATGAGTCGACGCGCGAGTGAGCTCGCGTGCACGAGCCCACGCACTCGATCGCGGTCGTCTCCCTCGATCACGACGAGCCTCGTGTGCCCACTCGATATGCACAGCTCAAGCGCTGTTTGCACGTCCTGGGAGACGTCCACGGTTATGACGGCCGGGATCGGGGTCATGACCTGGCGTGCCTCCTGCTCGTGCAGGTGGAAGACGCCGGTGAGCATGCCGGCCTCGCCTGGGTCGAGGTGACCGCCGGCATAGGACTCGGCGATCAGGCGCTTGAGCTCGTCGGGGGACCCGCCTTCGCTGGTTGCGTTCATGTCGACGCCAAGTAGCTTCAGGATGCGACCGGATACGACGGTTAGACCGATGATGACGGGATGGAACAGCACGCTGAACGCCTGCAGCGGGCGGGCGACGCGTCGGGCGATCGTCTCCGAGCGATCGATCGCGTAGAGCTTGGGGACCATCTCTCCCGCCACCAGCTGGGTGGCCGCGATCAGCAGGAAGGCCACGATCACCGATATGGCGATCGCAGCGTCATGACTGAGGGTGCTGCCAAGCGCTCCCCTGAGGATGCTCGCCAGCGCGGGCTCAGCCAGTGCTCCGATCGCGATCGAGGTCATAGTCACGCCGATCTGGACCGCCGAGATGTATTCGTTGATGCGATCGAGCTGGTGGAGGGCAAGGGCGGCCCCACGGGAGCCTTCCTCGTGCATCACTTCCAGGCGAGCTCTCCGGGAGCGCACAAGCGCGTACTCCGCGGCGACGAAGAACGCGTTGATCGCGACCAGAACGGCCGCGAGGATCAGCTTCAGCCCGTTCACGCCAGATCGGCGCCGAAATGAGCGCTGGGGACGCTGCGACGCGCTTGGGGACGAGCCTCGTGGATATGGCGGCCCATGTCGGTCGGCGCAGCGCCGATCAGGGCCAAACTACTTCGGGGAGGTTTGTCGTCGTCGTTCATCGGTGTCCGACCGCACAACCGTAGCAGGGGCACTGGTCACCCTCAGAGACAACGGTCGGGCTTCGAGCCGAGCTCAAGCGAGCTCGTCGAGGCTGGCCGCCATAGCGAAGTCGGCTCGAGTGAGCCCACCCTCCGAGTGGGTGGAGAGCTCCAGTCGAACCCTGTTCCAACCGTGAACATGGATGTCAGGATGGTGATTGGACTTCTCGGCAGCATCGGCGACACGGTTGACGAATGCGATCGCCTCAGCGAAGTCCTCGAACTTCCACTCTCGAGTGATCGCCTGGTCCTGGCGCCGCCACTCGCTCGAGGCCAGTCCGGCCTCTATCTCTTGGTCAGACAGGAGCGTCACGTGATCCAGGATAACCAGCCCCGGAGCAGAGCGAGTGCCGTCGGAAGGATGGCTCAGGCGATACCGGCGGCGGTTGAGCCGGCTACTGCGATCGCTCCCACCACCGAGGCTGCTGACAGAGCCGCGCAAGCCGCCAGGCCAAGCCAGGAGCGATGACGGTCATCGGCGGTTCTGATCGCAAGCCCTGCGAGCGCACCTCCGATCAGTCCTCCGATGTGCGCCCCCACAGAGATGTTGGCCAGCGTGAACGACAGGATCAGATTGATGACGATCAATCCGCCGATGCCCGACTCCATCACGCTCATGCGACGGGCCCTGAGCTCCACCACGGCGGCCCCCATGAGTCCAAAGATCGCGCCTGAGGCTCCGAGGCTTGGCGCTCCTGTCGCAAACAGCGCACCGAACGATCCCGCCAGCAGTGAGGTGAAGTAGATGGCGGCGAACTTGACCGATCCGAGCGCCGGCTCGAGCATCATGCCGAGCAGATAGAGCAGGTACATGTTGAAGGCGATATGGAGCAGGTTCTCGTGCAGGAAGCCGCTTGTCAGGAGCCGCCAATATTGATCTTCCACCCCAACCGCATAGCGATAGAGAACACCGTTTTCGATCACCGGGCCGTGGATTGCGCTGCCGGATATCGAAAGCTGGCCCTCCTCGCTGAGAAACGCGAGCACGTTGAGCGCGATCAATCCGAAGGTCACCCGCGGCCTAGTGGCCATGTTGCGCATCGTCATGACGCGGGTCCCCTGTTTGGAGCACTCCGGACAGCGCATCCCCACCGGAGTGGGGGTCATGCAGTCCGGGCAGATGGGACGCCCACAGGACGAGCAGGAGACCGCTGTCTCACGCGAGGGATGGCGGTAGCAGGTGGCCATGGCGGCGCAGACGCTAGCAGTGGCAGGTTCGAGCTAACGCAGCTGGAGCGCCACCGCTAGCGGCCACCGCTAGCGATCGCCGAGCAGGCGACGAGTGTGCTCGCCCAAATCCCCAACCGCGCGCTCGGCTGCAGCGCGAGCGCCCCGCAGGCCCCCCGACCCACTGGGCCGGTGACGTGCCCGCAGGACTACCAGTGCGATCCCGGCCGTACCGCCGACGACCACGGCAGCAGCTGGACGGACCCAATTGCGTGGATCGCGCATAGCCGACAGCTCCCATGCCTCGAGCTCCTCGGCCGCACTCTCGGTGAGGCTCATCAGCGCTCCCTCCAGACGTCTGCCGAGATCCTCAGGAGGCTCGACCGGAGAGAGGGCCCTGTGGAGAAGCCCCTCGAAGTTGGGTGATGCTTCAGTCATCGTCCGCCCCGGCCTCTGACATGTCGACCATCTCCTCGAGCTGCTTGATGGCGCGATGGATCAACACCTTTGTCGCTCCGTCGGAGCGACCCATGGCTCGTGCGATCTCGCGGTTGTCCATGCCAAGCGCAAAGCGCATGATCAGAGCCTCGCGTCGGTCGTCCGGCAGTCGTTGCACTCCGTCGAGCACACGGCTGAGCTCGTCGCGGCCCTCCAC
Source organism: Solirubrobacteraceae bacterium (assembly GCA_035483615.1). Taxonomy (GTDB): domain Bacteria; phylum Actinomycetota; class Thermoleophilia; order Solirubrobacterales; family Solirubrobacteraceae; genus Palsa-744. The sequence continues at coordinate 4,032 of DATHPT010000399.1, forward strand.
GAGCTCCTCGGTCGTGTGCGAGGCGACCAGCTCCGAGGTGTCGTCGATCGGCGATGCGGGACGGCGCGAGCGGTCGCGATACAGATTGGCAGCAAGGTTGTGGGCGATGCGGATCAGCCACGGTCGCAACGGGCGACCGTCGGACTCGCGCTGAGCCCGCTCGAAATGCCGGTAGGCCTGCAGGAAGGTCTGCTCGGTCAGATCCTCCGCGTCGTGATGGTTGCCGACCCGGTAGTAGGCGTAGCTGTAGACATCGCGCAGATGGGCTCGATACAGCTCCGAGAACTCGGCGTCGAGCTGCGCCTTGGACTTCTCGGATTGCTCGTCGGCCACTCATCGCACCCTACCCTCCGGCGGTCTCACACCCATCCTCAGGCGGCGCGCGCCTGGCGCTGCGCGCTTCCGGGAGGCGATCCCTCCGAGTGAGCTGCTGCACTTGCACCGCCGAGCCATTCCCACTGAAGGCTCACACACGCCCAGATCCGCTCGGCGACACCAAGGGCAATCGACGGCGACGGGCGCTCCGCGACCGGGAAGCGAAGCGGACGGCCGCAGTGAAGCGTGACCTTGCGCGGGCGGATGCGCCATCCACGGCGTACGTCCTCGGTGCCCATCACAGCCACCGGGACCACCAGCGCTCCAGTTTGCAGCGCCAATCGACCGACACCACGGTGGGGTCGTCCGAGCGGTCCCGGACGCACACGGGTGCCCTCCGGAAAGATCACAACGCAATCGCCTCTTTCAAGGATCATCCTGGCGGTTGCCATCGCGTGCTCGTCCCCTGTGCCCCGATCGACGGGGAAGGCGCCCAGGCTGTTGAGCAACCATGCCTGCCAGCGTCGCTCGAACAGCTCACGCTTGGCCATGTAATAGACAGGCCGGCGCGTGAGCGCCCCAATCACGAACGGATCGAGGAAGCTACGGTGATTTGCCGCGAACAGCACTGGGCCCTCGCTCGGGATCCGCTCGCCCCCAATGCGCTTGAGGCGAAAGTAGAGCAGGAACGACGGGAGCAGCACCGCGCGTACGAGCCAGTAGAGCACGGGGTTCACGCCACTGGTCAAACAGTGCTCGCGGAACGCCTCCAGCTGGGATGCGATCGCCGCCGAAGCACCTGCAGGATCCTCGGACTGGCGCTCCACCGGCGACAGGCCCCCAGTTCGGCTGTCCTCTCCAGCAATGTCGGGCTTCCGCGCGGCCACAACTGATTTCGATTCCATACCTGGGATACCCGTCTGCGCCACGGGCGTTACAGCGGCCTGGCGCCGCCCCCAGCCGAACGAGCTCGGGCTGAAGCATGGACATCCAGCGAAGCCGTTGATCCAACGGCGAGTACGATGCAGGCCACGCCGGAGTAGCTCAGCTGGCCAGAGCACCTGTCTTGTAAACAGGGGGTCACGGGTTCGAATCCCGTCTCCGGCTTCAGAGAGGCCGACATCCGACTCGCCGGGCTGGAACAACGTCTTCGACAGCTACACCAGCCGTTGCCGATGGCTCAGGCGCTCGATCGTGATGGTCATTCTACGTCAGGGGTATTTCCCCTACGTTTGTTTCCGACTCTTTGGGAACATGGGAGAGATACGAATGGAGCCGCGCAGCGATGGTTTCTCGTGCAATAGCCTGGAAAACCAGTCCAGCAGCGGTATCTGGCGGGTCCAGCCTGCAAGGCCTCCGGTCGTCGGTCGAACCCGCTCTGTCAACAAATGAGCAAGCTTGAACAGAGTTTCGACTATCGTCATTTACTTGTACGAAGTCCACTGGTTGGAAGATTGGTTGGAAACCGGTGTCCGCTAAGCACGCCGTTCTCGGGCTTGTGATCGAGCAGCCCAGCTATGCGTATCGGATCGCCTCCGGTGTGCGCCGACAGCTGCGATTCGCCGATCTGGCCGATTCGTATCCATACTGGGCTCTGGAGAAGCTGGAGAACGAAGGGCTCGTGCGCAGAGTCGACGAGAAAGGCGATCCGCTCCACAATTGCACCCCGGGGCGCCGTGCCATCTACGAGGCGACTCCCAAGGGAGTGGCTTCCTTTGAGGACTGGCTGCTATCGACCGCTGCCGAGCCGCCGCTGCGCGACGACCTGCACTTCAGGATCGCCCTGTGTCGTCCGCATGACGCCCCGCGCATGATCGAACTGGTCCGCGGCCAGGAGCTGGTGTGTCTCGGACGCGTACAGGATCTCAAGCGCGCCTCGGAAGCCGAGACCAATGACGGCTCCGAGTGGGACAAGATGGTTCGAGTCGTATCCCGCGACGCGGAGCTTGCGTTCTGGAACGCCAGGACCGAATGGCTGCAGGGCGTTCGCAAGCGGCTGGAAGGCCTGCCCGACGGGTTCGAACCAAGTGCTTGAGCGGCCTACCGCCGTCCAGCAAGCTCGTACCCTCACCTTGATCGCATCACCTTCGAAGAGACGCTACAGCGCGCAACCGTCGCAGAGACGCCGCAGATTGACTCGGATCTGTCGCGAACGCACACAACGCGTGGATTCAGCGCTGAAAGATTCAGGGCTGACTAGCTCAAATCAGCTCATATGGCCACAATCCTCTCGCTGCGACGCCGGTGGAGCGATGCGGAGACGAAGCAAGCGCAGGGAAGGGAAGCCCGTTCTATGACAACCATG
>DATHPT010000400.1:0-18949 GCA_035483615.1 Solirubrobacteraceae bacterium
CCAATTCGCGCGTGATCTCGACTGCCGACCAGATGCTGCAAACGGTGGTGACTATGGCTCAATAATCCCGAGGGGCAGTTCCGAGGAGCCTTGGGCGGGACGGCATGAGCAAGTGTCGTCCCGCCAGGGCAAAGCGCGTACGAGAGGGATGTCGATGATCACGCTGAACCGGCTCGGCCACACCGACGAGCCTTTCCTATTGAACCCGGACCTGATCGTGACCATCGAGTCGACTCCCGACACGGTGATCTCGCTTGCCACAACCGCAAAGATCGTCGTGGCGGAGACTCCCGAGCAGGTCGCCACCGCGGTGCGGGCCTACCGCGTCGACATGATGAGCGAGGCGCTGGCCGGCGGCCGCCCCCAGCGCAAGCCCGGCTCGCGGGCGACCCGGCGTGAGGAGTCAGCGCGGCTCTCCGCGGTCGACGATCACGGATCCTAGGGCCGTCCGGTCCATCTGAGGCCGATTCTCAGTACGTAGAATCGTGCAGGCGCCATTGCGAAGACTGAAGGATTACGGGCTCCGGCCGATGACAGAGAACAATGAAGGCTTCATCGGCCATCGGAATTGGAATGGCCTTTGGCTTCCTGCTCCTGAGCTCCATGATGGACGGCACCAGTCCGGCCTCGTTCATCAACATTCCGGCGCTCATGATCGTCCTTGGAGGCACTGCCGGCGCCACCCTCGCAAGCGTGGGAATGCCTTCGATGAAGCGCATCCCAGGTCTCTACAAGATGGTCTTCTCGGCCGAACCGCCCGACCTGCGAGGACAGCTGGACAAGCTGGTCGCGCTCGCCGACAAGGCACGCCGCGAAGGCCTGCTCGCCCTGGACGCGGAACTGGGAGAGATCGACGACGCCTTTACTCGCAAGGCCCTACAGCTGGTCGTGGACGGGACCGATCCCGAGATGGTGCACGCGATCCTGGAGGCTGAAGTCGACGGGATGGCCGCTCGCCACGAGTCCTCCGCAGCGCCCTTCGAGAAGGCGGGCGGCTTTGCCCCGACGATGGGGATCATCGGCACCGTGCTCGGTCTCGTGCACGTGCTCCAGAATCTGGCCGCCCCGTCCACGCTCGGTCCCTCGATCTCCGCCGCGTTCATCGCGACATTGATGGGGGTCGGATCGGCCAACGTGATCTTCCTGCCGATCGCCAACCGCCTGAAAGCGATCTCGGCCGAGGAGATGGAGCTGCGCATGATGACCCTCGAGGGGATCCTCTCGATCCAGGCGGGCGATAACCCGCGGCTGGTGGCAGACAAGCTGATGTCCTATCTGCCTCCTGCCGAGCGGACCTCCTCCGATGACGAGGCTCCCCAGAACCTCGCAGTTGAGTCCAAGGCAGCCTGAAGATGGCGGGCAGGCAGTCTCACGGCCGTCGCCGTCGCGGTGGCGCTCAGCACCAGGAGAGCGACGAGCGCTGGCTGCTGACCTACGCCGACATGATTACGCTGCTGATGGCGCTGTTCATGGTGCTGTTCTCGATCTCCTCGGTCAATATCTCCAAGTACCAGACGCTCCAGCAGTCGTTGAAGGCCGCCTTCTCGGGAAACATCCTGCCCGGCGGCAAGTCGATCGCCCTGCAGGGAGCCAGCGCCAACGCCAGCCACACACCGAGCAGCGCCGACGTGCAGGCGCTCGTGCCTCTGACAGCCACAGGCAGTGGCCTGCAGAGCACGAGCGTCACTCACAGTGTGCAGAGCGCATCTGCGAGCGGCCTGGAAGCGGCGGCTCAACAGGAGGCCGGCGAGTTCGTGCGCATCAAGCACGAGCTCGACGCCTACGCCAAGGCGCACGGCTTCGGCTCCAAAGTCCAGACCACGATTCAACGGCAGGGCCTGGTCATCAGGGTGCTGACCGACGATCTGCTGTTCGAATCCGCCCAAGCCAGTCTGAATACGCGCGCGTATGCGCTGCTTGGGGAGATAGCCCATCTTCTGAACGTCGATGAGACGCATCGCATCGACGTCGAGGGAAACACCGACAACGTGCCGATCGACAGCGGCTCCTTTCCCAGCAACTGGGAGCTGTCCACCGCGCGCGCCAGCACGGTGGTGCGCTTCCTGATCGAAAAGGGCGTTGCCGCAAGCAGGTTGACGGCGGCGGGCTACGCCGACCAGCGACCGATAGCAAGCGACGCCACCGCCGCGGGCCGCGCTCGCAACCGGCGCGTGGAAATAGTGATGCAGCGCCTCTACTCCGGCGAAACAGAACCCTAGGCCAACTCGAAACCGCTCACGACGATGCTCAAAAACAAGAAGATCATGATCGCGCTCGTGGTGCCGCTGCTGGTGCTCGGTGTCGGCTACAAGATGACCCAGGCCAAGCCGGTCTCCAAGGAGAAGATCAAGGGCACGATCTATGTGATGCCCAAGGACTTTCTGCTGAACCTCAGCGACGGTCGCTACGCGAAGCTCACCGTTGCCCTCCAGCTCGCGCCTGGACAGAGCGACGGAACCTCGGCCGACTCCGGCTCTTCGAGCTCTGAAAGCTCCACGGGGACATTGCCAGAGGAACCGCTGATCCGTGAAATCGTGACGAACCTCGTCACCAATCAGAATGGCGAAGAACTGACAAGCGCCCATGGCAGGCGTGCGATCAAGCATCAGATCCTGCTTGCGATTCAGCAGCAGACGGACGTCAAGGTCGAAGCGGTGATCTTTCCAGACCTCACAGTGCAATAGGAGGGAATGTGACGCAAGATGTCGAGTACGAGCAGTTCGACCAGACAACGACGCAGCCGCCGGACAAAGATGGATCGGACCTGGATTTGAGCCGCCTCAGCAACATTCCGATGGGTCTGAGCGTGGAGATAGGGCGCACGAGCATGACCGTCGCCGAGACGCTGGCGCTGCGGGTGGGCTCGATCGTGACGCTCGAGCGGCTGGCGGGCGAAGCGGTGGACCTGCTGGCCAATGGCACGCCAATTGCGCGCGGCGAGGTGATCGTGGTGGACGAACGGTTCGGCCTGCACATCACCGAGCTCGTCGCCGGCCAGGAGATATCGGCCTCAGCCGCGACCGGCGAGCAGGCGACCGCGGCGGCCGTGCTCGCAAGCGAGCAGGATGGCGCGCTGGCCGACGGCGCGGCGGTCCTCGAGGGCTGAGAGGGGCTTGCGGATGAGCCAGACCAGCGGTGAGAGCCGGGCTCCTGAGGCCGACCTGGACCACGCGGAGGGCATCGCCGGCGACGAGCAGGCGGTGGGTGTGCGAAAGCTTGACTTCTCCCAGCCCACGAAGTTCACAACGGATCTGAGGCGTCGGGTCGAGCGGGCGCTGGACCAATGCTGTGAGGCTCTTGCCACGCGGCTGTCAGGCGAGCTGAAAGCCGTGGTGGAGCTGAGGCTCGCAGACTCCACTCAGCTCACCTGGGCCGCCGCCAAGGCGCAGCTTCCTGCCGATTCGGTGGCGCTCGCCGTGGAGGCGGAATCGATCGGGACGCGGATGCTGCTCAGCGTCGAGCTTCCGTTCATGCTGCAGGCGCTCGAGTGCCTGCTCGGAGGCGACCCGGCGCAGGCGCCCGCCGAGCGCCGTCTCAGCGAGATCGATTGGATGCTCGCAAAGCGCCTGTCGGATTTGATGGTCAACCAGATGTCACTTGCGTGGCACGAGCTGGCGGGTGTGGGGCTCAGAGCCGGCGAGCCGGATATGGAGGCCGACGCCGGCGTTCTGGCTCCTGTTGGAGAACCCACTCTCTCGCTTGGCCTGGAAGGCAGGATCGAGGATCTTCAGTCCTCGATCTCGCTGCTGATCCCCTGGACGGCGATCGAGCCGCTGGCGGCGCGCATACGCGGGGCGAGAGGGCGGCCTCAGCGAGCCGATCCCCACGAAGCGGATGCCGTGCGCCGTGGGCTTGCGGGTGCGCAGGTGACGCTGCGGGCGGAGGTGGGATCGGTCGAGATGCCGATCGAGCGGATGCTTGGGCTGACGCCGGGCATGCTCCTAGAGCTCGAGGAGCGAGTCGAGGACGGCGTGCGGCTCTGCGCCGAGGGTGTTCCCCTCGGTCGCGGGCGCCCTGGCAGCAGCGGCGCCCGGCGCGCCATCAAGCTGGAGTCGGTCAGCGCACCCGCGCCGCGGGCCGGCAAATACGCGAAGCTCGGTCGCAGCGAGCTCGACCGCGCTCGCGCTCACATGGGAGGCGCCCAGAAGTCGCCGGAGACCCGCGGGATCCTGAACAGCGTCTTCGTGCGGGTCTGGGTGGAGCTGGGACGGGCCCACATACCCTTCGGAGGAGTCCTGGAGCTCCTACCGGGAGCGGTGGTCGAGCTGGATCAGGGCGTCGAGGCGCCCGTCGATCTGCTCGTCAACGGACTGTGCTTCGCCCACGGCGGCCTGGTCGTTACAGGGGACGGCGGCTGGGGCGTGCGCGTCGACGAGCTCGCCTGAGCGCGGCCGCCGGCCATTTGACCTCAAGACCGGAAGTCCAGAGCCGATAACTCGGGGCGACTCTTCCTCGGAGTCGCCCCTTGATGACTAAGTCGATCCCGCTTTTCCGTGCGGTCACGCCGGTGGCTGCTGTGCTTGGCACCTGCCTGCTTGCGTTCGCCTGCCCTGCATCGGCGTTCGCTCCCATCAAAGGGAAGGCAAGCGGCGAAAACACCCCGCTCAATCTGAGCTCACCCTCGACCGGCTCCCATTCGAGCACCGGCGGGGCCAGCCTCGTGCGCACGATCGTGGGCTTGGCGATCGTGATCGCCGTGATCTGGGGTCTCTCCTGGATTCTGCGCCAGGTCAAGTCCAACCGGGGCCCGCAGACGCCGGCTGGAGGGCTTGCAAGCGTGGCCGCGGTCACGCTCAGCTCGGGGCGCTCGGTGCACCTCGTGCGGGCAGGCAACGATTATGTGCTGGTCGGCAGCGCCGAGCAGGGGGTCGTGCCGATCCACCGCTACAGCGAGCAGCAGGCACGCGAAGCCGGGCTGCTGAGCGCCGACGGTCAGATCGACGGTCCGGCCCGGCCCGCCGATGTCAAACAGATCACAGCAGGGCAGGGCGGTCCCGGCCCGATGGGGATGCCTCCGAGATCCGCGTCGAGCCTGCTCGAGCGTCTGCGCGAATTGACCGTGCGCCGGTGAATCTGAACTCGAGCAACGCCGTTCAGATCCTGCTGCTCGTCGGGGCTCTGACGCTGGTCCCGGCAGTGCTGTTCACAGTGACCGGCTTCAGCCGAATCCTGATCGTGCTCGGCTTCATTCGCACCGCGGTCGGAACGACCAGCGCGCCGCCAAACCAGGTGCTGGTCGGGATCGCGCTGTTCCTGACCATCTTCGTGATGGCGCCCACGCTCAGCGCGATCGACGACGAGGCGATAAAGCCACTGACGGCGCACAAGATCAGTACGACCACCGCGCTGAAGCGCGCCGAGCAGCCGCTGCGCGAATTCATGTTCCGCCAGACCAGCGCGCAGGACATATCGCTGTTCGTGAGCCTGTCTCACACCAAGCCGCCGCACACACGCGCGGAAGTTCCGACTTTCGTGCTGATACCGGCATTCATAGTCTCGGAGCTGAAGACCGGATTTGAGATCGGCTTCCTGATCTTTCTGCCGTTCCTGATCATCGACCTGATCGTCTCCTCGACCTTGATGAGCATGGGAATGATCATGCTCCCGCCGACCTTCATCTCGCTGCCCTTCAAGATCCTGCTGTTCATTCTCGTGGACGGCTGGGATCTGGTCATCAGAGCGCTCGTGCAGAGCTTTCACTAGGAGGCCCACCCACCCATGACTCAGGACACCGCAGTCAACCTCGCCTCGCAGGCGATGACCCTCGCGCTGAAGATCGCGGGCCCGCTGTTGCTCGTGGGACTCGTTGTCGGCCTCGTGGTCAGCGTCTTTCAGGCGGTGACCCAGATCCAGGAGCAGAGCCTGACGCTGATTCCCAAGATCATCGGCGTCGCCGCGGTCATCGTCCTGCTGGGCCCGTGGATGCTTGGCCAGCTGGTTGCCTACACCACCACGATGTTCACCTCGATCCCGACGCTGGTGGGCACGTGAACCGGATCCTCAGTGAGCTGGCCGGCAACGAGCTGGCGGGCTTCATCCTGGTGCTCGCGCGGGTCACGCCGCTGTTCTTCCTCGCGCCGGTGTTCTCCTCGCAGATGATCCCGCCACGAGTGCGGGGGATCGCGGCGGTCGGGATCTCGATCGGGCTGGCGCCGGTCGCGCTGCACGGCCAGCACATCCCAAGCGAAGTGCTCCCGCTGGCCGGGATGGTGATCGAGGGGCTGCTCGTCGGGCTCAGCTTTGCCCTGTGCCTGGCGGTGCTGCTGGCGGCGCTGGAATCTGCGGGCTCGCTGATCGACATCGTGTCGGGGTTCTCTTACGGCAGCCTCATAAACCCGATGAGCGGCGACCGCAGCGCGGTCATATCTCAGTTCTACGCACTGTTCGGGACTCTGATCTTTCTGATCATCGGCGGCGACGCATGGATGCTGCGTGGGGTCGCTCGTACTTTCCAGCTGGTCCCGGTGACGGAGGCGCCGCAGATCTCCTCGATGGTGTTCGGAGTGGTGCAGCTGTTCGGGACAGTCCTGGTCTCGGCGGTGGAGATCGCCGCGCCGGTGCTGATCGCGCTGCTCATCACCGACGTCGCCTTCGGTGTCGTCTCGCGCGTCGTGCCACAGCTGAACGTGTTCGCGGTGGGGTTTCCCACGAAGGTGGCCGTCACCCTGCTGGTCGTCGGAGCCTCGGTTCCGTTTGTGGGCAACTGGATCGCCGGTCAGCTCTCAACCAGCGTCGGGGCAGCGCTTGGCGCGCTGCACGTCGCATGAGCTGAGTCATGGCCCAGGACGACCGCACAGAGAAGGCCACACCCAAGCACCGCAAGCGGGCGCGTGAGAAGGGCCAGGTTGCGCGCAGCACGGATCTGGGCGGCTCGCTGGTGCTGATCGCCGGCCTGTTCGCCATCAGCATCACCGGGCCGGCCATCGTGGCGGCGGGCGCCGCAACATTTCGCGAGATCCTGAGCGAGATCGCCCGTCCGGGTCGTGCCACGACCGCGGCGGGGTTGAGCGAGCTGATGCACTCCACGCTCACCACGATCGCGCTTACGGTTGGGCCGATCGCGGCCGCCTGCGTCGTCACGGGCGTACTCGCAAGCGTCGCCCAGGTCGGCCTTCGTCCCTCTGTCCAGACGCTCAAGCCCGACTTCCGCCGGATCAACCCCGTGTCGGGGCTACGCAATCTGCTCAGCCCGAACCTGATATTCGAAGCGGTCAAGGCGATCGCGAAGGTGGGAGTCGTCGGGCTCGTCGCGGGACTGGCGCTGGTCCCGGGATTGCAGGGACTGGCCTCCAAGGTGGGCATCTCTCCGCAGGCGCTGGGACTGATCTTCGGCCAACAGGCGCTCGGGATCGCCCAGCGCGTCGCGTTCGCCTATCTGGCGATCGGGCTGCTCGACTACGGCTGGAAGCGCTATCGCCACGAGAAGCAGCTGCGCATGACCAAGCAGCAGGTCAAGGACGAGGCGCGCCATTACGGAGTCTCGAACGAGGTCAAGGCGGCGCTGCGTCGCCGTCAGATGCAGGCGGCGCGCATTCGCATGATGGCTGCCGTTCCAAGCGCTGACGTGGTCGTCACGAACCCCACTCACTTTGCGGTGGCGCTCCTCTACAACGGCTCGCGCTCGGCCCCCGAGGTGGTCGCGAAGGGCAAGGATCTGATCGCGGCTCAGATCAGGCGGATCGCCGAGGAGAACGATGTGCCCGTCGTCAGCGATCCACCCCTTGCCAGGGCGCTGCACCAGTCGACCGAGATCGGTCAGGTGATCCCGCAGGAGCTCTATGCCGCGGTGGCGCGCGTGCTCGCCTTCGTGTACCGCCTCGCCGGCCGGAAGCGGTTGGCCTCGTGAACAGCGAGGCCGTGAAGCGGCTGTTGCGCCACACCGACCTGCTGGCGGCGGTCGCTGTGGTGTGTGTGGTGACGATGCTGGTCGTACCGCTGCCGGCGGCGCTGCTGGACCTCCTGATCACGCTGAACATCTCGGCGGCTCTCACCGTGGTGGTGGCCACGATGTACCTCGGCAAGTCGCTGGACTTCTCCTCCTTCCCGAGCCTGCTGCTGCTGACCACGATGTTCCGTCTCGCCATCAACGTGTCGGTCACCCGCCTGATCCTCACCACCGGCGATGCGGGCAATGTCGTGAAGTCCTTCGGCGAGTTCGTCGTTGGCGGGAACGTGATCGTGGGCCTTGTGATCTTCCTGATCCTGATCGTGATCCAGTTCGTGGTGGTCACCAACGGCGCCGGGCGGGTGGCGGAGGTCGGCGCTCGCTTCACGCTCGACGCGATGCCCGGCAAGCAGATGGCGATCGACGCCGACCTCAACGCCGGGCTGATCAGCGACGACCAGGCGCGCGATCGGCGCTCGGAAATCGCCCGTGAGGCTGACTTCTACGGCGCCATGGACGGCGCGTCCAAGTTCGTCAAGGGAGACGCGATGGCGGCGGTGATCATCACCGCGATCAATCTCGGCGGAGGCATCGTCATCGGCATGCTCCAGCGCAAACTGGGCTTCAGCGAAGCCACACAGCAGTATTCGCTGCTCACGATCGGAGACGGGCTTGCCGCGCAGATCCCCGCGCTGCTGATCTCAGTCGCCACAGGCATAATCGTCACCCGGGCAGCCTCCGATCGGGACCTCGGCAGCGACATCGCGACCCAGGTTCTGAACAACCGCAAGGCGCCGCTGGTGGCGGCCGTCACGATCGGCCTGTTCGCGCTGGTCCCCGGTCTTCCCAAGCTGCCCTTTCTCGCGGTCGCGGGGATCCTCGGTGCGATCGGTTGGGCAGTTCGCAACGGCATGCCCGGAGAGGAGGATGCGCAGGCGACGGCAGCCGCGACAGTGGCGCTGCAAGCCCCCAGCGAGGAGCCCGCTGCCGGGATCGCGGTCGACGCGCTGGAGCTTGCGATCGGCTTCGGCCTGGTCCCGCTGGTCGATGGTGGCGCAAGCGGCTCCCTGCTGCGCAGGGTGAGCATGATCCGTCGCCAGATCGCCGGCGAGCTTGGAATCGTGATCCCTGCGGTTCGGATCCACGACGAGCTTGGGATGGAGTCCCACGAGTATGTGCTGAAGGTGCGTGGCTCGGAGGTGGCGCGCGGGCGGATCATGCCCGGGCATGTGCTGACGATGGATCCCGGCGACGCTGGTGGCAGCCTGCAGGGGATCCCCACGCGCGAGCCGGCCTTCGGGCTGCCGGCGATGTGGGTGCACGATTCCGGGCGCGCCGAGGCGGAGGCGCTTGGCTACACGGTCGTGGATCCCGAGTCGGTGATAATCACGCATCTCACGGAGACGATCCGCTCGCATGCGGCCGAGCTGCTTACCCGTCAGGACGTGAGGGCGCTGCTCGACCAGCTCAAGGAGACCAATGCGGCGGTCGTCGATGAGGTCGTGCCGGAGGTCCTGTCGCTCGGCGAGATCCAGCGGGTGTTGCAGTCGCTGCTCAGCGAGGGCGTCCCGATTCGCGACCTCGGCACTATCGTGGAGGCAATCGGCGACAAGGCTCGAATAACACGTGATACGAGCCTGTTGTCAGAGTACGCTCGCCAAGCGCTGGGCCGCGCGATCACGGCCCCGCACCTGGACGAGCAGCTGCGCCTGCAGGCGATCACCCTTGATCCGGCAATCGAGCAAGAGGTTTCCACCTCGATCACACAGACCACAGACGGCGAATACCTGGCGATGGATCCGCCACGGGCGCAGGCGATCGTGTCTGCCCTGCGCGCCCAGGTGGAGCATGCCTCTGGAGTTGGCGCGAGGCCGGTGCTGCTCTGCTCGGCCCGTGTTCGGCGTCACCTGCGCAGGCTGATCGAACAGGCCCAGCCACACCTCGCCGTGTGCTCCTATAACGAGATCGCACCGGGAATCAACGTAGAAACCATCGGAGTCATCCACGCATGAGCACACCCGACGCCGACACGCGTGCTCGCACCTACCGCGGGGGGACAGTCGAGGAGCTGATCCCAAGGATTCAGCAGGAGCTGGGCCCCGACGCGATCATCCTGCGCAGACGCGAGGGATTGACGGGTGGGATCCTGGGGTTCTTCCAGAGATCGTTCGTCGAGGTCGAAGCCGTCACCGGCGCTCCACGGATCGACCTGTACGACGAAGATCGCGCCGCGGTTGCGCCGGCCCGCCCGCCCGCCGTGGACTCGCCGCCCCCGCAGACGGAATATCGCCCGGAGCCCGCTCCATTCATGCCACGTGAGCCGGCCGCGCCGTCGAGGAGCCACGGCGCCTATGTGACTGAGCAACTTGCCGAGCTGGCGATGGCAAGGCACAGCGAGGATCGGCATGAGCCTCCCCGCGAGTCGATTCCGCGGCCTTACCTGCCCCCCTCGATGCCTGCGTCTCCGAGCCCACGCGCGCCGAGCTCCCGCCCGACGGGCCTTGGCGCAGCACCGGACCTTCGCGCACCGGACCTTCGCGCACCGGACATTCGTGCCCCGAGCCCGCGAGCACCGGGCTCTGGCGCACCAGGCTTTCGAGCACCGGGTCCCCGCTCACCAGGCTCTCAAGCACCAGGCTCTGGCGCACCCACTCACCGGATGCCCGAACCCCGCCGGCAGATCCCCCGTGCCCCCAGCCGCCGAGAGCCGCCCTCCGAGCATGTGCTCGACTCGTTTGCGGCCACGCTCGCTGCGGCGGAGTCTCAGCCGAGCGCACCGCGAGCGGCCCAGGAGCGCTGGACGGTGCCGCCCGTCTCGCGCGGGCGCAGGCGCGCGGGCGCGGGCATCGAGAAGAGACTGGTCGGCTATGGCATGAGCGAGCGCTTCGCCCGCGAGCTGATCGACACGGCGAGCGCTCACGTGCTTCCGCTGATGCCAAGCGGTGGCCTGACGAGTGGGATTCGCAGCGCGCTTGCGCAGCGGATACCCGTTGCGCCGTTGCTGCCCACCAGCGGCGCGGCGATCGTGGTGGTAGGCGCCGGAGGCAGCGGCAAGACGAGCTACTGCGCCGCCCTGATGCGCGCCTACCGCAAGAGCGGCGTGCTGGAGGCAGGCTACGCGACGCTCAGCTGGGACCCGGAGGGCACCGGCCTGAACATGCTTTTGAGCCCACACGTGATGTGGCCGAGCCCGATAGCGGCTCCGCGGTCGCTGCGAGCTCTGCGCAGAGTTCGGGGAGAGGGACTTGTGCTCGTGGACACACCGCGATTGTCCCCTGCCGATCGTGCCGGGATTCGCGACCTCGCGCGTATGCTCGGTGAGTTGAAGCCCGAGCGGGTGGTGATCGCGCTGCCTGCCACCCTCGGCGCCACCGCAGCTGCGCAGCTGCTGCAGGCGCTGCGTCCGTTGGGGGCCAACGCGCTGGTGGTCACACACGCCGATGAGACCGACCAGATCGGCGTGGCCGTCGAGGCTGCGTGCGAGTTCGGCCTTGCTCCCGAATATCTGCTGGATCGCAACCGGGCAGGCGGCTGGCGGGTGGGCCGCATGGATCCGGCGAGCCTGGCGGAGCGCCTGCTGTCATGAGCCGTCAGGGACTGCAGGAGCGCGAGTACGTGCGAGTGATGTCAGCTCGCCCGGTGCTCGTGTACTGCGGCCCGGATCAGCGGCCGATATCGAGCTATACGGTCGATGTGAGTGGCGGTGGGCTCCTGCTCGCCGGCCCGGACACGCTGAGGGTGGGCGAGCAGATCAGCTTTCAGCTGACGATCGCTCCCGAGGTGCCGCCGATCACCGGCACAGGGGCGGTGGTGCGTCGCGACGTGCGCGGCCGGCGGCCGATCTCGTTCACTTCGATCAGTGACCTCGATCGGCGACGTCTGATTCGCTTCATATTCGAGTGCCAGCGTCTCGAACGTCGCCGCGGGCTGGAGCTGGGGGATCGTTATGGCAACTGAAGCGCCGCCCCAGGCGCCCGAGACGGAGCTGCCCGCTACCGCCGCTGCCTCGACGCCCGATCGCTCGCCGGTCGCGGACGGGCCCCCCAAGGATGCGCCAATCAAGGTCAAGGAGCCGAAGAAGGAGGCCAAGGGCTCGAAGAAGCCAAAGGCATCCAAGGAGAAGGCGAAGGGCAAGAAAGGCGAAGAGTCGACCGCGGAGGGCCCGAGCGTGGCCGCTCACCCGCGCGCAGCCAGGCAGGTGGCGCGCGCCAAGGGATGGGGCGGCCTGGTGGGCTTTGTGCTCGGTGGCTATCTCTCGCTGCCCACCCACACCTTCGCCGAGACCGGTGCACGCGCGATTGCGGCGGGGGTCGTTTGCTATCTGGTCGCCTGGGCCGGCGCGGTGTTCGCATGGCGCCACCTGGTGGTGCTGGAGATCAAGGGCAGAGAGCAGCAACTGCTGGCGGCTGCGTACCCCGGACCACCCGAGTCCGCTGCGCTCACAGCCGGGCCGGCTTCCGCCGAGCTCGCCCGAGCAAGGACCACTCCCTAGGGCTCGGAGCTCGTCATCGACCCGATCCATCCAATCGCGCCAGGGCCTCCCGCGCTGCCGCCGACCGGACTGGCGCCGGTCAAGCGTCTCGAGCGGATCACCCGCGAGCAGGATCGTCCGACCGGAGAGCGCCGCGAGCGCAAGCGTCCCCGGCCCGAGCAGCCAGATCACGGCGAGGCTTCAGAGGACGAGGATGGGCGACCTCACATCGACGTGCGAGCCTGAATCGAAGCGTTCGAGGTTGCAGGAAATCTTGCCGATCGGAGGGATCTTGCCGATCGGAGGGAACTGCCCTCAAGTTCCCGTGCGCTTGGACGATAAACCGGCGTGAGTCGACATGACGTCGACTCGGGACCCCCAACCAAGACCGTCATCAAGGAGATGAACGTATGTCCCTAACGATCAACACAAACCTCGAGGCGATGAATGCCCAGAGGAACCTCAACGCCACACAGGGAATGCTCAGCACAGCGATGCAGAGCCTTTCATCGGGTCTGCGCATCAACTCGGCGGCCGACGACGTGGCGGGTTACGCCATCAGTCAGCGGCTGCAGGGCCAGGTCAACGGCCTCAACCAGGCCGCGCAGAACTCACAGGACGCCGTCTCGCTTGCGCAGACGGCTCAGGGCTCGCTCAACGACGTCACGCAGATGCTTCAGCGTGTCCGCGAGCTCGCGGTGCAGTACGCCAACGGCACGACCTCCAGCACCGACCAGGCGGCGATCCAGTCCGAGGTGAACCAGCTGGTCTCAGAGATCGACCGTGTCGGTGAAACGACTCAGTTCAACGGGGTCGACCTGCTCAGCGGCGCGACCACGATCTCCTTCCAGGTGGGCGCCAACGACGGAGAAGTCATCGCCGTCACGACGATCACGCTGTCGGCGGCGATCGGCGAAATCAGCCTCACCTCGATCTCGGGCATCGATGCAGCGCTCAGCGCCGTGTCGAGCGCCGCGGGTGACTTCGGATCGGTGCAGAACCGCATTCAGTACACCGAGAGCAACCTGGAAGTCTACAGCCAGAACCTGTCCTCGGCGGTGAGCTCGATCGTCGATGTCAACATGGCGGCCGAGATGACGGCCTTCACCAAGGATCAGGTGCTGCAGCAGGCCGGTGTGTCGATTCTGGCACAGGCCAACGCGCTGCCGCAGGCAGTTCTGAAGCTCCTGCAGTAGTCCACATCTTCCTCAGCGGTGACGTCCGTTCGGGCGTCACCGCTGCAGTGAAGTCGACCTGGGCTCTTGCTCTTTCGCCTGCCGCTCAATCGCCGGCCGTAGCTGCCGATTACGTGGGGGATGTCCATCGAATCGACGTTGGATCGGGTGACGGCTCTCAGGCAGACGCTGTCCGATCCCGCCAGCCTGATCGGCGCCGGCACGGGCCCAAGCGGTGGCGTCGAAGCCCCCGTGGAAGCTGGAGCCGGCACAGGCGCCGAATCGTCGTTTGCGACTGCGCTGCGTCTCGCCAGCGACAGCGCCGCGGGCGCCACTTCGCCCGGTGCGTCCCCTCTGGCCCCGTTCGGCGCGCTGGCTCCCACGTCGCTCAACTCGATGACCGCCGCTTCGTTCAGCCCTTCCTCTCCCTACGCGGAGAGGATCGTGGCGATCGCCGAAAGCCAGCTTGGCCAGGCCGAGCAGCCGCCCGGCTCCAACGAATCGCCGGCGATTGCCCAGTACCGCAGCGCGACCGCCGGCGCGGCTCCCGGCGCGCCATGGTGCGCTTATTTCGCTTCCTGGGTCGCCAACCAGGCCGGGGAGCCTCTGGGTGCAGCCGGCCAGGGAGCCGGCTCCGCTGCGCAGGTGTGGTCGTGGGCGCAGAGCGCCGGGCGGGCGGTTCCCAACGGACCGGGCGTGGTGCCGAAACCCGGAGATCTGATCGTCTTTGGAGACGAGCACGTGGGAATCGTCAAGGGTGTGCTGCCGAACGGCAGCATTCAGACGATCGAGGGCAACTACGAAAACAAGGTGGCAGCCAACGTTCGCAGCGCCGGCGAAGCGACCGGCTATGTGAGCATGAGCTGATCGGCGCCCGATGAGTGCGCCCTTGATATCGGTGGTGCTGCCCTGCTTCAACTACGAGCAGTATGTGGGCGCGGCGATCGAGAGCGCGCTGGCGCAGGATTGGCCGTGCACGGAGATCATCGCCGTCGACGATGGCTCGACCGATGCAAGTGCGGCGGTGTTGGCGGGCTTCGGCGACTCGATCAGGGTGATAGGCAGGGAGAACGGTGGGCTCAACGCGGCGACCGACACGGGCGTGGCGGCGGCCCGGGGCGAGTTGATCACGTTCCTCGACGCCGACGACGCATGGCCGCCGGGGCGTCTGCGGGTGCTTGCGGATGCGCTGATCGCTCGACCCGAGGCGGGGCTCAGCTATGGCGACATGGCCGTCGTCGACGAGCGCGGCGAGGCTGTGCACGCCTCATTCAACGCGCACAAGGGTCACGTCCCCGCGCCGTCGGGTCGCTTCCTCGGCCGTATGCTGAGCTTCAACTGCGTCAGCGCGGGCTCGCTAATGGTGCGCGCCTCGCTGCGCGAGAGCTTCCATCCGATCCCTGCGCACGCCGCCTGGAATGACTGGTGGATAGCCACGCAGGTGCTTCGCGAGGCCGAGATCGTGGCGGTGCCCGAGATCGTCAACATCTATCGCCAACACGGGGCGAACATGAACCTCGGCGCGGACGAGCGGGGAGCGATCGAGCTGCTGCGCGCCGAGCTCGAGTTTCGGCGCTGGCTGCTGGCCAACACGGCTCCGCCGCTTGTTACGGTCGCTGAGCTGACACGAGGGCTCGGCACCCTCGACTGGGCGATCGGTCGCATCGCCGGTTTCGATGGGATCTCTCCAGAGCTTGTGGCGCAGGCCGATGAGCTCTCTGCGGAGGAGTTCTTCAGGGCCGGGCAGGAGGCCCTGCGCGTCGGTCGCACCGAGGACGGTCTGTGTCTGCTCGTTGGCTCGGCGGCGCATGCGCCGGCCTGGTCGGCCCCCCGAGCGCTGCTGGCGCAGGCGCTCGGAGTGCTGGCGGAGGGCCCGGACAGGCGCCCGCCGACTCGCTCGAAGGTCGAGCTGGTGCTCGTGGAGCGGGTTCTCTCGACGCCCTCGCTGCTGACGCAATGGGCCGGTCGCAGCGCGGGCGAGGACGCGACGCTCGTGATCGGCGGAGTCAGCGACGTCGCCTGTCAGGACGAGCTTGTCGCGCTGGTGGCTCGTCTGGGGCTGGATCGCGAGGAGTCGGTGGACCTGCTCTCGGTCTGCGAGCGAGATCCTGCCACGGTGGCGGTGCGTCTTGGCCGTCCGGTCGACGGGGTGCTCGTGTGAGGGTCACGCTCGGGATCGCCACGTTCAATCGCGAGACCTACCTTGGGGAGGCGATATCGAGCGCCCTCGCCCAGGAGTGCGAGGACTTCGAGGTTCTGGTGGTCGACGACGGCTCGACCAACCCGGCGATCGCCGAGGTTTTGGCCGGCTTCGACGACGCTCGCCTGCGCGTGGTTCGTCACTCCGAGAACCGTGGGATCGCAGAGGCCTACAACACGATGGTCACCGCCGGACGGGGCGAGCTGATCGCGATGCTCGGCGACGACGACATCTGCCTGCCGGAAAGGCTCGCGCGCGAGGTCGCGATCTTCGACTCGCATCCGGACACCGGTGTGGTCCACGGGGATGCGCTGATGATCGACGCCGCCGGAGCGGTCACAGGGCGCTGGGACAGCCGCGACTTCACGCAGGCGGCGCTGATGCAGTCGTTCCTGCGCTCCCACAACCATCTGGTGGACCCGACTCGCATGGTGCACCGTCGCGTGTACGAGGCGGTTGGCATGTATGACGCCGGCTATCGCATCGCCCAGGACCTGCACTTCTGGCTGCGGGCGGCGCGTGAGTTCCGCTTCCGCCATTGCCCAGGGGGACCGCTGGTCGGATTTCGTCGCCACGGCGAGAACACCTCGGACGAGTCGTCCCGCCAGCTGGAGATCGACGATGTTGAGCGCGCGCTCGAGGAGGCGATCGACGGCTCGGAGTTGCGTGAGCTGGTGCCCGAGCTCGACTGGGCGGTGCTCGACCCGGCTGAGGCTGAACGCCAGGCGCTCGAGCGGCTGGCCGGCGCGCTCGAGCGTCGCCTGTTGCCGTTGCCGCGCCTTGCCGGGCGCCTGCGCGAGCGCGCTGCCCGCGTGCCTTGCAGGGTGTCGGCGGGGAGCGACAGCAGGGGCGATCGCGGCCGGCTGATGATGACCGCGTTCGGTTGGAACGACAGTGGCGGCGGCACGATCGTCCCGCGCCTGGCGGCGAAGGAGCTGGCGCGGCGAGGCTGGGATGTGACGGTCTTCCATGCCGCCACCGCCCCCAGCGAGTCGGGCGTGCCCTACGAGGTGGTGGAGTCCGAGCAGGACGGGGTGCGGCTGCTGGCCCTGCACAACCGCGCCCACGGGATCTGGGACCTGGGCAATCCACTGCGCGAGCTGGACGATCCGCCGATCACGGCGGCCTTTGCAGCGGCGCTCGACCGGCTGCAGCCGGAGGTCGTCCACTTTCACAACCTCCATAATCTGGGCGCCGCGCTGATCGATCACGCGGCTGCGAGAGGCCTGCCCTCGTTCTTCTCCACACACAACTACTGGCTTATCTGCCCGCGGGCCTATCTGATCACCGGCGCCGGGGAGATCTGCCCCGGACCGGGAGATGGCGCTGCCTGCGCTGGCTGTGTGCACAGTCCCGAGACTGCGGCCCATCAATTGCGACTGGAGAGGATTCGCGCATGCGTGGCACGCGGGGTGAGCGCCTGTCTGACGGTCTCCGAAGCCGTGCGGCGCACGCTGCTCGCCGCGGACTATCCCGCCGAGATGCTTGACGTGGTGCGACAGGGGATGCCTCACGACACCGAGATCTGGGAGCGACTGGGCCGCGAGCGCGCACCCGGCCGTGCGGGCGAGCGGCTGACCGTCGGCTTCCTCGGCTCCGCCTATCCCCACAAGGGTCCGCAGCTGCTCGTGGCGGCCGCTCAGCGCACCGAGGCCGAGCTGAGGGTGCAGATCCACGGTGAGGTCCCGGGGGACTTCGCAAAGCGTTTGCTGAAGGACGACGTTCGCGGCGTGGTCGAGCTGTGCGGCGCCTTTCAGCCCAGCGAGATCGATCGCGTGCTCGCCGGCGTGGACGTCGCCGCGCTTCCCTCGATCTGGTGGGACTGCGCGCCGCTGGCGGCCGCGGAGTGCCTGGCCGCTCGCGTTCCACTGCTGGCGCCGCGGTTGGGAGGACTGGCGGAGGCGGTCACCGACGGCGTGGACGGGCTGCTGTTCGACGCGCTGGACGTCGATGACCTGGCGCGCTGCCTCGATCGCCTCGCCGGCGAGCCCGGCCTGCTCGAGCGCCTTCAATCCAACGTGCAGGCGCCGCGACGCTTCTCCGACTACGTGGACGAGCTCGAGGCCTACTATGCGGGCGAACGCCCTGGGCGTGTGAGCCGGCCGGCTTCCGCGGATGAGCTGGCCATTCGCTGGCAGGGCGACCACGGGCTGTGCACGAGCCTTTCGATAGTCAACGGGCGCGTCACCGGCCGCCTCTCTGGGCGGGTTCAAAGGGTGACCCGCGAGCGCAGGGCGCTCGACAGGCCGCTGGCGCATGCGGCCGATGTGGAGGTGCGCCATCAGTGGCCCCCCGATCTGGGCCCGCCGGCCGGCGGACGTCTGGCGGTGATCCAGCCGTGGGAGTTCGGGGCGATCCCGCGAGAGTGGATCGCCCCGCTGCGGGCCAACGTCGACGAGCTGTGGGTGCCGAGCGAGCTGGTGCGCCGCATGTACCTCGACGCAGGCTTGGAGCCCGAGCGAGTGGTGACGGTGCCGAACGGCGTGGACCTCGACCGTTTCTCTCCCACCGGCGCGAGCCGTCCACTGCCGGTGCTCGATGGAGACCTCGACCGCCAGATGGTGCGCTTCCTGTTCGTAGGCGGTCTGATCTGGCGCAAGGGGCCGGATGTTCTGCTGAGAGCGTGGAAGGCCGCATTCGCCGGCCGCGAGGACGTCGTTCTGGTCGTCAAGGACGTGGGCGTGGCGGGTGTCTACCGCGACGGCGATCGCGAGGGCATCGCCGAGCACATCGCCGCCGGCGAGCTGCCGCGGATCGTCTTGATCGATCAGGAGCTCGGCGAGGAGGAGCTGGCGGCGCTGTATCGCGCCTGCGACGTGCTCGTGCACCCGTATCGAGGTGAGGGTTTTGGGATGCCGGTGCTGGAGGCGATGGCCTGTGGGCTGCCGGCGATCGTGACGGATGGTGGGCCGACCGACGAGTTCTGCCCGCCCGCCGCTGGCTGGCGGATCCGGGCGACGCGCGCCGAGTTCCCAGCAGAGCGGGTGGGCAGCTACGACACGCTCGGGCGCCCGTGGGTCTTTGAGCCCGACGCTGATCACCTGGCCGAGCTGCTGGGCGCTGTCGCCAAGGATCCGCAGGAGATCGCCCGTCGTGGCCGCGCCGCTCGGGCCGCTGCGGAGGGCTACGACTGGAGGCGGATCGCGGAGCTCTACGAGCGTCGGCTGGTCTCGCTCGCGCAGCGCCCGCGGGCGCACCCGGGCGAGCCGCGCGAGTTC
>DATHPT010000401.1:0-6304 GCA_035483615.1 Solirubrobacteraceae bacterium
CAACGGCGGAGCCGTCGACATCCAGGCGCAACCGGGCGGGACGTTCAGGGGGGTAGTGACCTCACCGACGAAGTTCGCGCAGTGCTCGCACGCTCTCAACGAAGACATGTGGACCGAAATGCGTCTGCAGCCCGACGGCTCCTATTTCGGGTTGCACCAGTGGTATTTCGAAGACACCTGCGCACCCAACCCGACGCTCGGACCGACGACCTGGCGGGTGCTTCAGTCCCCCACTGGCTCGCGCTTCCTGCGCGTGTGCTTCAGCGAACCGGGCAGCAACTCCCAACCACTGATCGCGCCGGACGGCTCGACTGCCCAGGTCACCTATGGATGCAGCGACTCGATATCGATCTCCCCGCTGCCGAAAGTCACGCCAAAGGGGACCGGGCACGGTCAGATCAGCTTCCGCCAAACCGTGGGACTGCCGAGCGCCGGCATGTGCGTGCGGCAGCGCACGCTGAAGATCGCCCTGCACGACCCCGCCTACGATCCGCTCAAGGAGGTCGCGATCCGCGTCAACGGCCACAAGGTCGCGGACGTGCGCAACCTCAAGAAGCTGAAGCGGCCGATCGTCCTCAGGAAACTCCCGGTCGGCTCATTCAAAGTGAAGGTTCTCGCCACGACCGTGCTCGACCAGCACCTGTCGGGCAGTCGCTCCTATCACAGCTGCAAAGGCAGGCAGAGCGGGAAGATCAAACTCCGTCACAACAGGTCTCGTCACGGCCACAGCACTCACAAGAAATAGCCGTCCGAGTTCCATTTAGATGAACGCGGAAGAACACTGACGCGTATGAAGTTTGTAGGAAGCGATGCCCACACCCTACGTCGCCTACGGACTTCAGCTGCACTCCACCTTCCAACTGCCTGGCATGGCTCGGCACGCCAACGGAGAGCTGCCCGAGCTCGCGCTCGAGCTGTGCTCCCCCGAGGAGCTGGACGCGATCTGGAGCGGTCCGGGCAGCTCGTCGGTCTGGCGGGGCAGGCTGGGAGACGGCGCCGATCTCACGATCGAGCAGGGAGCCGGCGGCGACACCCTGTTCACCTACGGCGATCATGCCCGCTACCGGCTCGACCCGGCCGCAAAGGCGCTCCACTGCGCGCCCTGGGAGGCGGGAATGCACTGGCAGCGAACGCTGCTCGGGCGGGTGCTACCGAACGTGAGTATCGCCAGGGGCTACGAGGCTCTGCACGCAAGCGCCGTGGAGTCGCCCGCAGGAGTGGTCGCGGTTGCG
This sequence comes from Solirubrobacteraceae bacterium, assembly GCA_035483615.1. Classification (GTDB taxonomy): domain Bacteria; phylum Actinomycetota; class Thermoleophilia; order Solirubrobacterales; family Solirubrobacteraceae; genus Palsa-744. The sequence goes on from DATHPT010000401.1 coordinate 1,233, forward strand.
GCGCCGAGCGGCACCGGCAAGACCACGCTCGCGCTCGAGCTGGTGCGGCGAGGATGGCCGCTGGTCTGCGACGACGTTCTCACCCTGGCAGAGGAGGCCGAAGAGGTGAGAGCCCATCCCGGAGCCCCGCACATGAATGTCTCAGATGACCGCATCTCGAGCGAGCCGATCGGTGAGACCCTGGACGTGTTCGCCGGCGAGCGATGGGTATCCGTGGGAGATACAACAGGCGAGGTCCAGCCGGTGTGCATGGTGTGCCTGCTCGATCGCGGCTCGCAACTGTCGCTCGACGCACAGGTCCTGCCCGCCGGTCCGCTGCCGCTGGTCCCCTACATGCTCGGGCTGAAGGGCGACGCCGAGCGCGAGCGCCGGCGGTTCTCGCTCTACGCCACGCTAGCGGCCTCCACCACATTGCTTGGATTGACCGGTGGCCCCGCCGATCCGCCCGCAAAGCTCGCCGATCGGATCGAACAGGCCGTCGCCGACCATCGCCCTCGACTGGCCACGGGAGGTGTGAGGTGACACTGCGCGAGCTCGAGGCAGACCTGTCCAGCCCAGCCGCTGAGCACCGGACCCAGCCAGTGGCGAGCCCTGCGTCGAGGGCGAGCGGCGCCGTGCCGCTGGCGCTGCGCGAGATCACCAAGCGCTGGCGCAAGGACCAGCCCCCAGTGCTCGACGAACTGGAGCTCACGCTCGAGCCCGGCACCGCGACCTGGGTGGGCGGACGCAACGGCGCGGGCAAGACCACGATGCTGCGAATCGCCGCAGGGCTGATCGAGCCGGAGCAGGGCAGAACCGAGGTGTGGGGCGTGACGGCGCGCGAGAACCGCACGCGCTACCACACGCTTCTGTCCTTCTTGCCCGCCGGCGACCGTGGGCTGTACGCCCGGCTGACCGTGAGACGCCAGCTGGTCTTCTGGGCTCGGATCGCGATGGTGCCCAAGGCTCGCTTCGAGGCCGCCATCGAGGACGCGATCCAGGCGTTTGAGCTGCGGGAGCTCGAGGACTGCCGCGTGGACAGGATCTCGATGGGACAGCGCCAGCGACTGCGCTTGGCGATGACGTTTCTGGCCGGCCCTGAGATCGTGCTGCTGGACGAGCCGCTTACAAGCCTCGATGGAGAGGGCGCAGCGCTCCTGCAGCAGGCCATCTCCGAGCTGCTGGCCCGTGACGGTGCCCTGCTGTGGTGCTCGCCCAGCGGCGAACAGCTGGACATGTCCTTCGACACGCGCTGGGAACTCGACAGTGGCAGGCTGGTGCGAGCGTGAGCGACGCGATCCTCGCCGGCAACGCGTTCCTTGCGGTGGTCCGTCGCGACTTGCACATCTACATGTCCTACCGCTCACGGCTCGTGAGCCAGGCATTGACGGTGGTGTTCAGCCTGACGCTCTTCTACTACGTATCGCGCCTGGTGAACGTGCGCGGATTCGGATCGCACAGCTCCTACTTCGGTTTCGTGGTCGTCGGCCTGGCGCTCATAAGCGTGATGTACTCGTGCTTCTCGATCACCGAACTGATCAGGCAGGAGCTGGTGGCCGGCACCTTCGACCGCATGGTCCTCTCGCCGTTCGGAGCAGTTCGCAGCGTGATCGCGATGACGCTCTTTCCGATGGCCTACTCGTTCCTGCTGGCGGCGATCACGCTCGCCACCGGTTGCCTGCTGTACGGCCTGAGCCTGCACTGGTCGACGGTTCCGCTGAGCATTCCCGTGATGCTGCTCGTGCTCGTGGCCTTCCTGCCGTTCGGCCTGCTGTTCGCATCGCTCACGCTCGTCATCAAGCAGGGCAACGTGGGCACGAGCTGGTTGATCGCGATCCTCTCGATCATCGGCGGGCTCTACTTCCCGGTCACGCTGCTGCCGCACTGGATGCAGACAGCATCCGAACTCCAGCCTTTTACATCGGCGACAGACGTGCTCCGCCACCTGCTCGTGGGGAGCTCGCTGGGCGAAGCGGTCAGTCCGGCTCTGTTGAAGCTGACGGGATTTGCGGCAGTGTTGCTGCCGCTATCGATAGCGATTCTCGCTGCGGCCATCCGGACCGGCCAGCGGCGCGGAACGATCATTGAGTATTGACGACCGCTCGTGGAGGCCCAATCATGACCCCGGACACCATGCCCGACATCCCCTCTCTGCTGACCTCGAGCGTCAAGGTGCCCCAGCATGTGGTCTATCGCAGCTTTCCCACCGAGACGGTCGTGCTCAACCTGGAGACGGGCAAGTATCACGGGCTAAATGCGACCGCCGGCAGCATGCTCGAGGCGCTGGCGCAGGCTCCGAACGTGGGCGACGCCGTGGCTCGAATGGCGGCAAGCTACGCGCAGCCCGAGGAGACGATCGAGCGGGACATGCAGGAGCTCTGCAACGTACTGCTGGAGCGCGGCCTCATCAAGATCGACGATGGGGCCCACTGAGCCAGCTCACGTGTCAGTTCGGGGCATACCGGCCGAGCGGCCGCTGAGCCTCCGCGAGCGCGCACGATTGATAGCCGAGATCCTTGCGGCCTATGTGCGGGCGCGCCGCGCGCTGCGCCGCGCCCCGATCACCTCGGCGATCGCCTCCCTGCGCTCACAGGCGCCTGAGCTTCCCCACCCCGACACCGCCGACGGGCTCGAAGAGGTCCGCAGACTTGGCAGCGCCGTGAGTCGCACGCTGGCGCTGCTGCCCGGCGACACCCGCTGCCTGGCCCGCTCGCTGGTGCTCACGCGAATGCTCGCCAACCGGGGGATCCCCGCCCGGCTCGTGATCGGAGCCCGCACCGCGCCGGATTTCCTCGCACACGCATGGGTCGAGTACGCCGGGCAGCCCGTGCTCTCCCCCGGCGACGGATCGTTCGGGCGCCTGGTCGAGCTGTAGAGCGAGCATGGCCTTCCAAGCAGACCAAGCGCAGCGCGGGACCGAATGTATGCCAGACGCCTGTGCCGTGACCACCGTGTTCGGGGTGGACCTGCACGCAGAGGTGGAGCTGCCGTTCCTCTCCGGTGCCCTCGCAAGCCCGACGGGGCGTCGCCTGAAGATGAGGGTCGCTGATTCAGATCATGTCGGTGACAGCGGTTGGCTGGCCGGCGCCGCGCTGCTTTGCGACCAGCGCGAGGCGGACGGCTCGGTGGCCTTTCAGATCGAAGCTCACCCCGACGCGGGCTTTCGCATCTGGGGGCCCGCCCATGGCGTGCACCTGCTTTCCGGCGACGGCCGGCGACTCAGCAGCTTTCCCAACGGCTCCCCGCCGGAGGCCTGGCAGCGACTGCTCGTCGCCCAGGTGCTCCCGTTCGCCGCGACCCTCCAGGGTCTGGAGGTATTCCACGCCGGCGCCGTCGTCCTGGACGGACGGGCGTTGGCGCTCGCCGGTCCCTCCGGCGCGGGAAAGACCTCGGTGGCGGTGGAGCTCTGCCGGCAGGGCGCCGACTTTCTGGCCGATGACGTGCTTGCGCTGGAGCGGTCCGACGGTGAGCTGCTGGCCCACCCGGGCGCCCCGCTCGCCGGCATCGACCACGCCGAGATGCAGCGGCTGAGCGGTCTCGATGCTCGACCGCCGCACGAGACGCTGGCGGTCAACGCTCGTGAGCGACTTGTGCGCATGCCCAGCGTCTCCAGCCCGGTGGCGCTCGGAGGGCTGTTCTTCCTCGAGCGCCTGCCCGACGGTCCTCCCGAGCCCCGTTTCGAGCCACTGTCGGACGCCCAGCCGCTTCTGATGGCGACGTTCAACTTCGTGCTCTCGACCCCACAGCGCCTGCTCGGGCTGCTGGAGGTGTGCGCGCTCGTCGCCCAGCACCGAGTCGAGCGCGTCCTGTTCGGCCCCACGAGCGACGCCTCGCAGGTGGGGACCGCGATCCGACGGCGGCTGGATCGCGGATGACGCCATTGAGATCGAGCTGCGCGTCGCTGGTGCGTCCGCTATCGGGCCGCCCACCGCTGGGCCGTCCATGACACGCTGGCTTGCAGGAGCCTTCGAGCCCCACGGCCGGATCGACTCTTCACGGCTTGCCGGCGCGCTCGCGCCACACCCCTCGACGACCATCGTCTGTGGCCCGTTGCGAGTCGCCTACAGCGGGCCACCGCTCGCGAAAGGGGAGCCGCTGTGCCTCCTGGATGGGCACATCGACAACGCCGCCCAGCTGGGCCTCGAGCTTGGGTGCGCCCTCGACGCCTCGCCGGAGCGGCTGCTCGCACTCGGATACCGCCGCTGGGGACCGCAGCTTGTGGAACGCCTGCGCGGCGATTTCATGCTGTTGATCTGGGACTGCGAGCGCAAGGAGGGTCTGCTTGCCCGCGACCAGCTGGGAGTCCGCTCGCTGTTCCTGCACGACCTCGCCGGAGGCGTGATCTTCGCCGGGGAGATCCGTCAGCTGCTGGCGCTCCTGCCGCGGGCTCCGGCGCCCGATCGGATCGGTGTGGCTCACTGGATCACGATGAGTGGACGGTCCGGGCCCGGAACCTTGTACGAGGGGATCCGACGTCTGAATCCAGGCTCGCTGCTGCTGCTCACGCGCGCGGGCGTCCGCGAGCAGCGCTACTGGGGCCCTCGCTTCGCCGACCCGCTGAACGTTTCACAGCTCGAGCTCGCAGAGCGCGTGGGAGAGTCGATCGGGGTCGCCGTCGGGCGCCGGCTGGACGCGGGCGGCGCCACCGGCGTGCTCATGAGTGGAGGTCTTGACTCCTCCTCGGTGGCGGCGGTCGCGGCGGCGCGCAGCCCCGCCGGAGCGGTGCTGGCCTATTCGGCAGAGTTCCCCGACCATCCCGCCATCGACGAGTCCAAGCAGATCGACCTGTTGAGGAGCAGCCTCGGGCTTGCCGGGGCAACCGCCGAGGTGCGCCCGGGGGGACTGCTCGGCGGCGCGCTCGAGTGGATCGACAGCTGGAAGCTGCCGCTCACAAGCTGGGGGGAGTTCTGGGCGGGCCCGCTGCTGAGCGCCGCCTCGTCGGCGGGCGTGGGCACCGTCCTCGGCGGCGACGGCGGGGACGAGCTGTTCGACTGCCGCGCCTACCTGATGGCCGACCGCCTGCGCGCCGGACACCCCGGCGATGCGCTTGCGCTCGCGCGTGAGCTGCCGGGCGCTGAAATGCTCTCCCGCCG
>DATHPT010000402.1:0-3416 GCA_035483615.1 Solirubrobacteraceae bacterium
AACGCTGTCAGCGGTTCCTCAAACAGCTGTGGGACTACTCGCAGGCCCGTTTCACCTTCGATCCAGCCGCTGGAGTCGAGCTGGAGAGCGCGAGCGGGTCCTCCGAGTCCATGTCAACAACAGAGATGGGCCCGGACAAGACCGAGCATCTGCGCAAGCGGCTTGAGCAATGGTGCGATACGGCCGTGGAGAAGATCACAGAGGACACCCGGGAGCTTGAGATGCACAGCGCGGTGCGAAACGTCATGCGACTGTTCGATCGGATTCGCGACTATGAGAAGCGGGTGATCGCCAAGCGCGGCAGCCTCTGTGAGGAGGACCGACAGGCGCTGGTCACCGCACTGCAAACGCTTGCGCGCGTGCTCGTCCCGTTCGCACCGCACATAGCCGAGGAGTTGCTGATCTCCTCATCCCCGGCAGCGGCGACTGAGATCGACGCCTCATGGCCCGCGAGCGCACTGGTTACGTGATGACATCACCATCACATCCAAAGACCGTTACATCGTTACCATCGAGCTTCAAAGGAAGGGGTGAGACCGGATGAGCACCGCTACAGGGCGCACAGACCTGAATGAGACAACGCGCTCGTGCGCAACTGAACTGGTGTGCCAGAGATGTCACGTGCAGTTGCCGATCACAGACATGGAGGCGTTCTGCCCGACCTGCGGCAAGTGCCTCGACGTCGCCTACGACTATGAGTTGGTGAAGAGTCGTTTGCGGGAGCTGCCGATGTCCGAGCGCCCCTCGAACATCTGGCGACTGTCAGAGCTCCTGCCGATCCGCGATTCGCGGGCGCAGGCACGCGTGGGCCAATTCTCAGGCATGACCCCCCTGATCCCAGCAACACGTCTTGGCGCGGAACTCGGCCTGAAGAAACTGTACGTCAAGGACGACAGCACCTCGCGTCCGAGCTTGTCCTACAAGGACAGGGTCGTCTCCACCGCCGTTGCGCGTCTGCTCGAGCTCGACAAGAGTGAGATCGGATGCGTCTCGACCGGCAACGTCGGCACTGCGGTCGCGTCGCTTGCCGCCAAGGCCGGAGTGACGCCATACGTGTTCTATCCCAACCGCCTGGAGCAGACCAAGGCTCGTGCCTGTCGCGCGCTCGGCGCAAGGGTCTGCCAGGTGTCGGGCAACTACGACGAAGCCAACCGTGAGTGTCGCAAGGTGGCGGCTGCCAGCGGCCTCGAGTTCGCAAACATCACATTGCGCCCATTCTATGCCGAGGGCGCCAAGACGATGGCTTTCGAGATCGTCGAGCAGCTTGGCTGGAACGCTCCGGATCACATCATCTCGGCGACCGCCGGCGGAACGCTCTCCTCGCGCTTGCACAAGGGGCTTGTGGAGCTCGAAACGGTCGGTCTGGCGCAAACTGGGTCGACAAAGATGCACATCGCCCAGCCTGCCGGCTGCTCGCCGATCGCCAGCGCGATCATCGCCCGCGAGCCCGAGATCCAGCCGTGCACACCGACCACAGCCGCCCACTCGCTTGCAATCGGCTCACCTGGTGACGGCTATCTGGTGATCGAGGCAGTGCTCTCTCGTCATGGGAGCGCCGCCTCGGCAAGCGACGAGGAGATCTTCGCCGGCATCGATCTGCTTGCCGCAACAGAGGGGATTCTGACTGAGCCGGCGGGCGGCACCACGATCGCCGTGTTGAGCAAGCTGGCGCAGGCCGGCGAGCTCGACCCCGAGGCGGTGGTGGTGGCGATTATCACCGGCAATGGGCTGAAGACGCTCGACGATCATCCTGAGAAGACATGGCCTTCGATGGTGGAGTGCGAGTCAGAGTCGATGCTGTCGGTGCTGAGCGAGTTCCAGCAGGAGCAGGCCACCCGCGAGGGTCAGCCTCTGCACGCCTAGCGCGCCTTGGCCGGCGGCCTCGGAGTCCGCGAGGATCAGGGCATTGGCCGACGAGACACGTCCGCACCTTGGCCGGCGACCTCGACGTCGGCGAGGATCAGGGCATTGGCTGAGGAGACACGTCCGGCTGGAATCGACCGGTCCTGCCGTCGCAGGTCTCCCAGCGCGTCGCGCTTGTCCGAGCCGGCGACGAGCCACAGCAACGCGCGCGCTCGGTCGAGCACGGGGTAGGTGAAGGTCATGCGGCGATAGCCCATGTATGGCTGGGTGAGAGCTACGGAGCGCTCGACGACCTCGAGCACTGGGTCGTTGGGCACGAGCGACGCGGTGTGCCCATCCGGGCCGAGCCCGAGGTGGATCAGGTCGAAGCGCTCTGGCAGCGAACGCGCGTAGCGCTCTGCTGCGGCGTCGAGATCGATCTCCTCCACCGGCATCGGGCGCAGGCGAGCAGCGGCGAGCGCCGACAGGCTCTCTTGCTGGTGGGTGAGGTTGCGATCCTCATCGCCGGCGGGCGCGACACGCTCGTCGACCTGATAGATCGTGGTTTGGTCCCAGGGGAAGTCCTCACGGGCCATCTCGGAGAACATCGCCATCGGCGTGTGCCCGCCGCTGATGGCGAGCGTGAACGCGCCACGGTCGGCGATGGCGAGGCGCGCGTGCTCGACCACGACCTCGGCTGCCCGGGCCGCCAGAGCTGCGGCGTCTGGAAGAACCTCTATTTGCTGGGCTTCGGTCATCGGTTGTGACGCATCCCTCGGTAGCGGCGGATGAGCATGTTGGTGGAGCCATCATGGTCGAGGCGCGGCTCCAGCTCGCTTTCGAGCTCGGGGATTATGCGCTTGGCGAGCGCCTTGCCGAGCTCGACTCCCCATTGGTCGAACGAGTCTATGCCCCAGATCGTGCCTTGGGTGAAGACGCTGTGCTCGTAGAGAGCCACCAGCGCTCCGAGGGTGTGGGGCGTGAGCTGTTCGGCAAGCAGGACGTTCGTGGGACGATTACCTTCCATCACACGGTGAGGGACGACCTCCTCGGCGACGCCCTCGGCGCGAATCTGCTCCTCGGTCTTGCCGAAGGCAAGCGCCTCGGCTTGCGCGAAAACATTCGACATGAGCAGATCGTGATGGTTGCGCAGCGGGTTGAGCGTGTTGGCAAAGCCGATCAGATCGACTGGGATCAGCTTGGTGCCCTGATGGATCAGTTGATAGAAGCTGTGCTGCCCGTTGGTGCCAGGCTCCCCCCAGTAGATCGATCCTGTGTCGTAGTCGACAGGCGATCCTTCGAGGGTGACATGCTTGCCGTTGGACTCCATCGCGAGCTGCTGCAGATAGGCGGGGAAGCGCTTGAGATACTGGCTGTAGGGCATCACCCCGATCGTTTGGGCGCTGAAGAAGTCGCCGTACCAGACGGCGAGCAGGCCCATCAGGACCGGCAGGTTGCGCCGCAGCGGCGTGGTGCGGAAGTGCTCGTCCATCGCGTGAAAGCCGTCCAGCATGTCCTGAAAATGCCGCGGACCGACGGCCAGCATCGTGGAGAGGCCGATCGCGGAGTCCATC
>DATHPT010000403.1:0-3551 GCA_035483615.1 Solirubrobacteraceae bacterium
CGTTGAAGCCCGGCGCGAAGATGGCGGAGATGAAGTTCGACATGTCCGGTGGAGCCGCGGTGATCTCTGCGGTTGCGGCGATCGCGCGGATCGGGCTTCCGGTGAGAATCGTGGCGGTGGTGGGTGCCACCGAGAACCTGCCCAGCGGCCGCTCGGTGAAGCCGGGAGACATCGTCACGGCCTCGAACGGCAGGACGATCGAGGTCAACAACACCGACGCCGAGGGCCGGCTGGTGCTGGCGGACTGCCTCTGTCACGCGATCGGGCTCGGGGCAGAGCAGGTCGTGGACCTGGCGACGCTCACCGGCGCGGTGATCATCGCGCTCGGCTCGACCTATGCGGGTTTGATATCGAACGACGACGAGCTTGCCGCCCAGGTCGCCGGGGCCGGTGAGCGTAGCGGCGAGATCGTGTGGCGGCTGCCGCTGCACGAGGAGTACGACGAGCTGGTGAAGGGCAAATACGGCGATCTGGACAACGCTCCCGAAGGCCGCAAGGCGGGCACCATCACCGGTGCGACGTTCCTGTCGAACTTCGTCGGGGACACGCCCTGGGCGCACCTGGACATCGCCGGCTCGGCCTGGGATCTTGGCCGTGCCTATGCGCCGAAGGGCGCCGCCGGCTACGGCGTGCGCCTGCTGGTCGAGCTGGCCCAGTCCTACCGCGCTTAGCGGCCTAGACGACCGAGGCCGGCGCAGCGTCGCTGCGCATGTAGTCGCCCAGGCGACTGGTCACAGCGGCCCAGGCCTCCCCGCGGGGGTCGATGTGGGCGCGATGCCTGCCGGCCTCGCCCTCGATCTCGACCAGCTCGACCGTGCCGCCGGCTGCGCGCTCTGCGCGCTCGTAGCTGCGGCTCAGATCGATGGACACCGTTTCATCGGCTGTGCCGTGAACCAGCAGCACAGGCATGCCGAGTGGCACGTGGGCCATCGGATCGGCGATCGCATAGCGCTCGGGCAGCTGATCTGGCCCACCCCCCATCAGGCTCGTGACGGCGCCCTGGGGCACGCGACGGTAGCCCTCCGCGAGATCACAAACTCCGGCCTGGGAGATCACACGCCGCACGCGAATCGGCGCTGGCGTGCCCGGGGCTCCCGGGGGAAGCTTCGCGCGACCGGCGGCCCACAGCGCCAGATGACCGCCGGCGGAGTGGCCGAGGATGCTCACGCGCTCGAGGTCGATCGGGGCCTCCAGCGTCGCGAGATGGTCGATCGAGTCGGCCACGTCCTCGAAAGTCTCCGGCCAGCCGCCGCCGTCGCCGACGCGGCGGTACTCGATGTTCCAGACCGCCCAGCCGCGCCTCATGAGATCGCCTGCCAGCCCGCGCATCACGATCTTGCCGTAGCGCACCTGCCAGGAGCCGCCGTGGATCAGGACCATCACCGGGTGCGGGCCCGGGCGCCTGGGCAGATAGAGGTCTGCTCGTTGCGAGCGATGCGAGCCGTAGCGATGCCGCTGCCGGGGCGCGAGGATGTCGAGTATCAGGCGTGTGCGAGCCACCGACTGGCAATCCTAGAGTGAGCGAGCGCGGATCTCCGACGGTCGTTCCCCTGATTGTCCGGTGGCCGCTTCCCTGATTGTCCGGTGGCCGCTCCCCTGATTGTCCCGCGGCCGCTCCCCTGATCGTCCGATGGCCGCTCCCCTGATCGTCCGATGGCCGTCCCCCGGATTGGCGATCGACGCCGGCGGCGAAACCCGTGGGTGGCCTGCTCTCTGTGAGAATGCCCGCGATGGACTTCGACCTCTCGCCCGACCACGAGCTGATCCGCCGTACCGTGCGCGAATTCGCCGAGGGCGAGGTGGCGCCGGTCGCCGAGGAGCTTGATCGCACGAAGTCCTTCCCCTATGAGATCGTCTCGAAGCTCGGTGGCCTGGGACTGATGGGCATCCCGTTCCCCGAGGAGTACGGCGGCGGGGGCGGCGACACGCTTGCCTATGCGCTCGCGGTCGAGGAGCTGACGCGGGTCGACTCCTCTGTGGCGATCACGCTGTGCGCCCACACCTCGCTTGGGACCCAGCCGATCTACCTGTTCGGCTCCGAGCAGCAGAAGCGCGAGTGGCTACCACGGCTGTGCTCTGGTGAGAGGCTGGGAGCGTTCGGGCTGACCGAGCCGGAGGCGGGCAGCGACGCAGGCAATACCCGCACCCGTGCGCGACTTGCAGACGGCGAATGGGTGATCGACGGAGCCAAGCAGTTCATCACGAACGCAGGCACTGAGATCTCGGGCGTGGTTTGCATCACGGCGGTCACCGGCGAGAACGGCGCGGGCAGTGGCGGGACACCGGGCTCGAAGGAGATCTCGAATTTGATCGTGCCCAACGGCGTCCCCGGCTACGAGCAGGGCGAGCCGTACCGCAAGATGGGCTGGAACGCCTCTGACACTCGCCCGCTGACGTTCACCGACTGCCGGGTGCCCGAGCAGAACCTTCTGGGGCCGCGGGGACAGGGGTTCAAGCAGTTCCTGCACATCCTCGACATCGGCCGCATCGGCGTGGCGGCGATGGGCGTGGGGCTCGCGCAGGGCGCGCTCGACCAGGCGCTCGCCTATGCGAAGGAGCGTCGTGCGTTTGGCAAGCCGATCTCCCGCTTCCAGGCGATCCAGGCGAAGCTCGCCGACATGTCCGCGGAGATCGAGGCGGGGAGGCTGCTTGTGTACAAGGCTGCGCGTGAGAAGGACAGCGGCCGCAACTTCACGCTGACCGCTGCCCAGGCGAAGCTCAAGACGGGCCGGTTGGCCGTGCGCTGCAGCGAGGAGGCCGTGCAGATCCACGGCGGCTATGGCTTCATCGAGGAGTACCCGGTGTGCCGCTTCTACCGTGACGCGAAGATCCTCACGATCGGCGAGGGCACCGATGAGATCCAGCAGATGGTGATCGCACGCGCACTGGGTGCGTGAGCGGCTGAGGCTTCTCGAGCCTTTGCGCAGGGTCGCGGCTAGCGCGGCTCGAGCACGATCAGCGGAATCTCCCGCTCGGTGCGGCGGCGGTAGTCTTCATAGCCGCCGTAGACGTCCACCGCCCGCTTCCACAGGCGCTCGCGCTCCTCGGGCTTGGCGACACGGGCGTGCACGCTCATCCGTTTGGATCCGATCTGGATCGTGGTGTCGGGATTGGCCGACAGGTTGTAGAACCAGGCTGGATTCTTCGGAAAGCCTCCCTTGGAGGCGATCAGGATCACGTTCTGACCGTCGCGGGCGAACACCAGTGGGGTGGTGCGGCGCTGGCCGCTCTTGGCGCCCACGTGGTCGAGCAGCAGCATCTCCGGGAGGCCGGGCACGCGATGGCCGATCAGCCCGTTGGTGGCGCGATAGACCTGGGCGTGGCCTCCCATCAGTCGTATCAGCGCCGGCCAGGTGCGGTCGGCCCAGCTCAGATAGTCGAACGCCATGGCAGGCACTCTATAGCGCCTGAGGAAGCCCCCATCCGCTCGCAGTGAGCTGGACGCCCGCCGACTGCGGCCAGGGCGGGGCGGGACGGCCCAGGTAGTAGCCCTGCACGAGCGGCACGCCCAGATCTACCAGCACCTCGAGCTCGGAGGGGGTCTCTATGCC
>DATHPT010000404.1:0-6313 GCA_035483615.1 Solirubrobacteraceae bacterium
CATCGCCGCATGGTCATCCGCCAGAACTATCCTGATCGGCCCGGTCGCCTCGGCATCCGGCTCGGAGTCAGGCACGGGCGCAAGGCGGAAAAATGGGAGCATGACAAGACGCTAGAGTCGATCGACGGTTATTTACAGAGGGCAAAGCCCCCCTGTGGGTCGTGGCAAAGCACTGAAGGCTCGCTTGCCGGCGATTCCCTGCCGGCGTCTTTCGATCACACCTCATAAGCTCGTGTTATGCCCGTCCCCCGTTCCTCCGAAGCATCGGATCGGCACGCATGCGTGTAGGGCTTCTCACTGGCGGCGGGGACTGCCCGGGCCTGAACGCGGTGATACGAGCCGTCGTGCGCCGCGGTCTCGGCCTCGGAGTGAACAGCTTCGTCGGCTTTCGCCACGGCTGGGCCGGGGTGCTCGAGTGTGACGGGATCGAGTTGACGCGCGAGAGCACGGCGGGGATCCTGCCGCGCGGCGGCACGATCCTCGGGACATCTCGCACGAACCCGCTGGTCGACCCGGAGAATGGCCTCAGGCTGATCAGAGAGGCTTTCGAGCGGGAGCGCCTTGATGCGTTGATCCCGATCGGCGGAGAGGACACGCTCGGCGTGGCCCTGCGTCTCTCAGAAGCGGGGTTGCCGATCGTAGGCGTCCCCAAGACGATCGACAACGACATCGGGGGCACCGACTTCACGTTCGGCTTCCACACCGCCGTGCAGATCGCCACCGATGCGATCGACCGGCTGCACACCACCGCGGAGTCCCACGACCGTGTGATGGTGGTCGAGGTGATGGGCCGTCACGCCGGCTGGATCGCAACCTACGCGGGAATCGCCGGTGGAGCGGACGCGATCCTCGTACCCGAGCAGCCGTTCGACGTCGACGAGCTGTGCGCCCGCCTGCGTCGCCGTCACGCCAGCGGCATCACCTTCTCGATCGTGGTGGTAGCCGAGGGTGCCACCCCGCGCGAGGGCAGCGCCATGTCGGCCGCTGCCGCCGAGCGCGGAGCCGACGATTTCGGGCATGTGCGCCTCGGCGGGATCGGCGTGGAGCTCGAGCACGAGATCGAGGCGCTTACCGACTATCAGTCCCGCGCCACGATCCTCGGGCACGTGCAGCGCGGCGGCACCCCAACCGCCTATGACCGTGTGCTCGCTACCCGCTTCGGGGTGGCTGCGATGAACGCAGTTGCCGCAGGGCGCTTCGGAGGGATGGTCGCTCTGCAGGGCGCCGACATCGTCAACGTTGGCCTGGGGGAGGCGCTGGGCGAGCCGAAGCTGCTCGACCCACGGCTGTTCGAGACCGCCGAGGTGTTCTTCGGCTGAGCCAGGGCTTCACGGCCTTCAAACACCCGTCGCGCCGGAGCTGTTGGGCCCGGCAGCAGGGCGCAGCTCGACGCCGGCGTCCTGCACCCGCTGGATCGGAAAGCCAACCCTGATCGTGGTACCCCGACCGGGGGAGGAGTCGATCGTGAGCTCTCCGTCGAGCAGCTGCACACGCTCGTGCATCCCGAGCAGGCCGAAGCCGTCGGTGTGCTCGGCGGGATCGAAGCCCGTGCCGTCGTCGCGGATGCTCACACGCACGTCGGTCTCGTCCTCGTGGACCTCCACCACCGCTCGCTGTGCGCGACCATGCTTGGCCGCGTTGGTCAGCGCCTCCTGAACGATCCGATACATCGCGGTCTCGATCTCAGGGATGTGGCGAGTCTCCTCGGTCATCTCGATGCTCACGTCGACGTCGATGCCGTAGCGCTCGGCCCGTTCGCCGAGCGCCTGGATTGCAGCAGCCGCCCCGAGTTCGTCGAGCGAAGCCGGGCGCAGGTCGGTGATCAGCGCCCGCAGGTTGGTGATCCCTTCCTCGAGGTGATCGATCGCGTTGGCGACCGCCGTCTCCAGCGTCTCCGGGCTGCCCGAGCGCTTGGCCGTCGAAAGTCCCACCCGCAGAGCGCTGAGGCTCTGAAGGGTGTCGTCGTGCAGCTCACGTGCCCAGCGCTCGCGTTCTGCCTCCGCCGCCGCCAGGCGCTGGCGCTGGCGCTCGGAGGCGACCGACTGAGCCGTCGCGACCGCGGTGGCGGCGCTTGCCGCGAACGCCTCCAGCAGACGTTCGTCGTCGGTCGTGAACTCCGGTCCGTCGGTGAGCCGATCGATCGCGACCAGCACTCCATAGGAGCGGTTCTGGAAGACGAGCGGCACCAGCAGACCGCCGCGCGCTTCCACGCCGAGTGTGCCCAGACCATGTTCGTCGAAGCGGGCACGGGTCAGCGGTTCCTGCAGCCGTTGGGCCCGTCGCGTGCGCAGCGCGGCGCTCGCAGCCGAGTCGCCGAGCGGGACCTGTCGACCAAGCAGCTCAGAAGGCAGCTCGCCGGCGCCCGCGGACACCACCAGGCGCCCGCGCTGCACCAGCTCGATCACCAGCAGGCGTGCGTCCACGAGCGCACGACCGCGCTTGGCCACGAGCCCGAGGATCACATCCAAGTCGGTCTCCGCGCCGACGGCCCGTGCGATCTGGGTGGTGGCGTTGAGCGCCGCCACTGTCCGCCGCAGCTCGTCCCGATCCTCCCTGGCGCCCGTGTAGCGACGGGCGTGGTCGATCGCGAAGCCGGCAAGCTCGGACAGCATCGCGACGGCCTCCTCGTCAGCGGCGGTGAACTGTCTGCCATGGCGCTTCTCGGTCAGATAGAGGTTTCCGAAAGGAGTCCCATCGATAAGGATCGGAACCCCCAGAAAGCTGCCCATCGGAGGATGACCGTGCGGGAACCCGTATGAGCGGGGATGTTCACTGATGTCCGTCAGTCTCAGGGCCGTCGGGTGGGCGATCAACTCCCCCAGCACACCACGGCCTCGTGGCAGCGCCCCGATCTGCTCGCGTTCGGCGTCGTCGATACCGATCGTCAGGAAGCGCTCCAGTTCGGTGCGCGAGCTGCCCAGGACCCCCAGGGCCGCATAGCGAGCGTCGGTCAGCTCACGGGCAGACTCGAGCACACGGTTGAGAACGACCTCTAGATCGAGCTCCCCGAGCACGCTGCGCGCGATGTCAAGCGCCCCGCGAGCCGTCCGGTCCATCAGCGCGCCCCTGCCCGTGGCGAAGCTCGACGAGGCGTCTCTGAGGACGCCGCCATCGGCACCCGGCCCGATGCACTGCGCTTGGCCATTGCCTACACCCCGTGTCTTCTACGGCCCGTGAGTAACCTCCGAGCACGCAGGTTAGCGCAGCCCGATAAGTATTTTCAGAAAACTACTGACTAGTTGAATAAAACTAGAGACAGAAATCGTCTCAGCCTTGAAGAAGTCAGTTCTAGCCCTTGAAGGTAGAGGCGCCGTGATCGCCGAATGGCTCGTCGCGTTCCCGCACCGCCTCGCGGAAGCCCGCCCGTGAGGCGTTCTGCTGGAAGGCATAGCCCTCGGGTGTGTGACGGGCGACTCCATCGAGCAGCGTGCCCAGCGCCTGTGTGGAGTGCAGGCCCTGCGCGTAGAGGGACTGGTTGACGAGCAGCTTCATCATCTGAAGCTGATTGACCGGCACCCGGGCGATCCGCTCGAGCAGGATCTCCGTTCGCTCCTCCAGCTGCTCGGGTGCGGGCGCCTCGATTGCAAGTCCCCACTCCAGCGCCTCTGAGCCAGATAGCGAGTCGCCGGTGAAAAGCAGACGCTTGGCCCGCTGGGGACCCAATCTGTGCAGCCACATCGACGTCGTCGGCGAGCCCCACACTCGTGCCGGCGGATAGCCGATCTTCGCGTCCTTCGAGATCACCAACAGATCCGAGCACAGGGCCATGTCGGTGCCCCCCGCAACACAGAATCCATGCACCCTGCACACCACCGGCTTGCCGCAATGAAACAGCGACATGAAAGCCCGCACGTTGCGGCTCATCATCGAGTAGTCCACCATCGCATCCCACGTCCCAGCCGGATCGTGGTTGGCGGCCATCACCGCAGGATCGAGCGCTGATCCCGGCGGTGGCCCAGAAGTCTCATCGCCGAGAAGCCCCTGGCCCTCTGCGCTCTCCACCAGGTCATAGCCGCCGCAGAAACCCTTCCCATTGCCCGCGAGCAGGATCGCATGGACCGCCGGGTCAAGGTCGGCCCGCTCCACGCACCGCTCCAGCTCGGTGACAAGCAGTCTGGTGATGCCGTTCCCACGCTCCGGACGGTTGAGCGTGATCCGCGCGATGCGATCGGTGACCTCGTAGATGACGGTGTGGAGACTGGTCATGCGATCGCCATTGATGCCTCGGCTGGAAGGACGGTTGGCTGGGAGGACGATTTGTGTCGGTGCACCCGTCCTGCGGGAGCGCCACCCGGCGTTGGTCGAGCTCGGCGCTTTCAGCGGAGAGGGCGGGATTCGAACCCGCGATGGAGTTTAACCCCCATACTCGCTTAGCAGGCGAGTGCCTTCAGCCACTCGGCCACCTCTCCAGGGACTGCGGGAAAGCCAGTTTAGAGAGTGTCGGCCGCTGCCGTTCGCTCTACGGCGACCCAGGCGTTGTGGGCGCTTCCAGGCTGCCGGCTGTGCAGCCCTTGCCGACCTCGGGGCGTGCGCTCAGTGCTTGTGCCGGCGATGCTTGCGCTTGTGGTGCTTCTTGTGGTTGGCCCCCCGGACGATCATGATCGAGGTGCTGCTGGTGTTGTTGCGCTCGTCGTAGGCCTTCGCGGTCAACGTGTGCCTGCCGGGCTTGAGCAGGCGTGCGCCGTACCACACCATGTGACCGCTCAGCGTCGGGGTTCCGCCATGGACATAAAAGCTGCGGATGATGTGACCGTCGCCATAGAGGGAGATCTGGTACACCCCCACGCCGTCGCTCGCGCTGACGTTGATCGGCAGCGTGTTCGTATAGCGCGTCCCCGTCTTCGGGCTCGTCAGCTTGATTGCCGGCCCCTGCTGTCCGCCGCACTGTTCGGTGAGCCGGTCGCCATTGTGGGCGTAGTCCGCCAGGGCCCCATAGGCGGGCTTCGGAGTGAGGTTCGGCCCAAGCAGGCCGTAGCTGCCGCGGGGGCTGCCGAATGGTTCGGTTTCCTGCAGGCCGTACCAGATGCCCACCTGCACATAGGGATCCTGGGCGAGGCAGTGATAGGCCTGTTGCAGGAACGTCGCCTGCTGCGCCTGGCTCACGCCGCCGGCCTTCTGGCCCGCCCACGCGCCTGAGTTGCAGATCTGTGAGGAAGTGCTCCAGCCGAGCTCTGTCATCCAGATCGGGCTGTCGTCGCCGTTGGCCTGCATCACTTCGTGAACCGTCCTGTAGCCCAGGAACGCCCAGCGGTTGATGCGCTGGTCGTCGCGACCGTTGCGCAAGATTTCATATGGGGAGACCACGTTGCAGATCGTGTCGGTGTGGACCCCCACCGCATCGAACGAGCCCTTCGCTCCGTGGGCATAGAGCTGAGACAGGTATTCGTAGTCGTTGCCGGTCAGCCCGCCGAGCACCACCGTCGCATGCGGATCGGCAGCCTTGATCGCCGGATAGGTGGCCTTCAACAGCTCGGTATAAGCCGCCGGGTCCGGGCCACTCGCCCACCAAAGCGACGCGTCCTCCTCATTCCAAACCTCCCACGCTGCGACCTTCCCCGCAAAGCGCCTGGCCATCGAGCCGATGAAGCGGGCGTAGTCCTCCGGGTTGCGTGGCGGCATCACCGGATCGGTGGAGCCCGACTCCCACTGTGGGGTGTCCACCACGTCGAGGATCACCTTCGTGCCCTTTGGCAGCGCGGCCAGGCCCGCTTCGAGCGCGCCCACCTGCGATTCGCTGAGACGCCCCTCGGTCGGTTCGAATGTGGTCCACGGTACGAAGCTCCTCACCCAGCCCACGCCCAGCCCGGCGATCTGACTGGTGCTCTGCGGTGAGAGTCCGGTTGGACCGTCGGCCACGACCCCCGGTTCCGCGCCCTGGGCAACGGTCCCGCCGGGCAGGAGCACCATCGCCGCCACCACTGCCACTGTCGAGACTATTGGCAAGCGGATCGAGCGCACCCAGCAGTGATCGACAGAGCGCCCATGTCACTCAACAGACAAGTGTCCACAATCGATCGTTCGTCGATTGCCTTAAAGCAGCTCGGCGAGGTGTCTGGCCGCGTTGGAGGCGCCGTCGATCTCCACATCGCGATAGTCGACATCGCGACCGATCTCCTGCGCGATCGCTTCTGCGATCCGCGCCGGTGGGGAGTCGTCGTAGTCCATACGGCGACCGGCCCCGTAGCGTTCGAGACGGTGGCGAACGTGGAAGTTCTGCTCGAAGTGGTGGCACAGCGGGAAGTACAGGAACGGTTGCTTGTTCGCCGTCAGCTCCATCGAGGTGGTCAGACCGCCCTGCACCACAGCCAGGTCG
>DATHPT010000405.1:0-10800 GCA_035483615.1 Solirubrobacteraceae bacterium
GTCGTTCGGGACAATCCCTCGTGTGGCTAGAGCAGTCCAACCCGAAATGCTAAGTCGATAGTGCTTGGGCTACGAGTTGCCAGAGAGCTAATCGCTTTCGTCCATTCTCTCGCTGGACTGACATTTTGAAGGGGTGTTCGCGCGGCGCTTACTCGATGATGATGCGCCGGAGCTTTTGCGCCTTCGATGACGCGCACCACATGTCCTCCCGTCAAGGCTCCGCCAGCTAGCACCACTGCGGTACTCGCTGCGGCTGCGGCCTTAGCGATTCCAGCGCCGCCAAGCACCTCTGCTGCCCGCTCGCTTCCGCCCCGAGGCAAGAACTTGATCCGCTGTTCGATCCAGACAGCGATCTTCCCCACACCACCAGAGTGTCCCAGAGAGACCACAGGCACCGGCAGGAACGCCGCTGCGGCCGCCCGCTGAAACTCCCGGCCACGCATTTCGCGACGCAGTTGACGATAGACCCGACCGCAAGGCACACACGCCCTCACATGCGCTCGCGCTAGCCTCGCCTCCCGGTCATCTGCTTCGCCTGCTGCCTCCGCTGCAGTAGCTCCAGCCCGGAATTGGCACATGCGCCCAGCGGCAGAGATCGCCGCGACACGATCCAGCTTGGCATTCGCGCTACGCGCGGCCGAACGCACATCCCCGAGTGGCAGGCCAAGCAGACGAGCAGCCGAAACAGGACCAACCCCGTTGCCAGCCATAACGGACACGACTCGACGCTCTTGCGCGTCAAGGTCAGCCATCAGGTCAGCGGCCCGCGCGAAACGGTCCCTCAGCTCCAGACTGTCAAAGGGATTGGCGTCGCCCGAGACGTGTTGAGACGCGACGTCGAAATCGATCCGCGATCGAGAGCCAAGGCGCGTGAAGTGCCTACCTTCGCGATATCTCCCGCACCGATGGTTGACCGCCAACCAGAAAGCACCAAGCAAATGGTGTTCATTGACGACATCACGCGGAGACATGACGACTGCCGTGATCGCGTCGTCCACGATCTCTTCTTGCGCAACATCGGGGACGCCACGCCCCTCACTGCGACGACGCAACTGCCCGATCAGCTCGGCCCGGCGCCTGTGCAGCTCCTCCGCCGCCTCATCCGCTGACCAACCCCCATCGCGACGCCAAGAACGGATCATGCGCGGCATCCCCGGCCTGCGATGTAGGACCAAAGCCCGCCATACCGTCGATGTAGAAAGCAGCTCATCCATGAGTAAGCCAAGCTAAACCAGTCCCGAGCAACGAAATCTTACGCCGTCTTGCAAAGTGCCGCGCCTTGTCTCATCTTGCAAGCAGCTTGTTGCCCATTCCCCGGCCCCACCGGCCGATCCGAATGGGGCGGTATGGGTAGTAGCCCGCTCAATCCGGGGTGCTCATCCCGCCCCCAGCCGCGACCCCCGCATGAACACGGGTCCCGCGAGTTCGCCGGACCCTCCTAGCCAGCTACATTCCGGACCTCACGCCGCCGGCCTGAGTGCCAGGCTGGGGCACTGCCGGCCGAAGACAGATTGGGCTGAATCGCCAGCAATCCCGGATATCTAGAGGGATCAGCGAAATCAGGGTAGGCCTGCACGTGGCTTGCTAGAGCCCTTCGAGATCTAGTGCCGACCGCCGCGCAAACCGCACGGCCAACATCCATAAGGACGCCGGAACTGCCAGCCGGACGAGCTGATATCGAGCTACTCCCGACGCAATCCGTACTCCTTCGCCCAGGCTCGTAGCGCCGAGCGATATCACGGATATATCACGATTAAGTCCCGTAGCCGCAGGTTTGCTGTGGTGCGTCCAGATGACTTCCCCAAGCATCGTAGACACAAAATCCCTGCAAATGGTGCATTTTGGTGCGCCGCGATGAACGCGCCCTGAGAGATTCGAACTCCCGACCTTCGGTTCCGTAGACCGACGCTCTATCCAGCTGAGCTAAGGGCGCAGCGCGCCTAGTGTAGTAGCCGCGAGCGAGCCTTGGTTCCTCGCGCGTCCGACACGACGTCCTGGGCAGCTCGAACCACACCCAGGACATGGGCTCGCTTGGTGGGACCCAAGAGCCGACTCCAAGCCGTTTCGATCCAGGGCAGTCAACGCACGGATGATCCGGGCGCGGCCCCTCAGCGAAGTGTCTCCTGGGAGGGAGCGAGATTGCTTCGTTCTCCTCGATGAGTTTGTCATGACCAGGCACTATCAACCAGACCGGAGATCGCAAATGGATAATCAGTATGAGAACCCGGATGCCAGTTACAATGGACTGCCAGCATCAGAGGACTCCTGGACAACCTCCACGACGCGCAAGAGCTTCCTGAAGAGCGCAGCCGTCGCAGGCGCGGGCGCGACCAGTCTGGGTGCGCTTGCCCCTGCAGCGGCTCTGGCTAAAGGTAGAAAAGGAAAAGGGAGACTCACCCACGGCGACGTGGAAATCCTGAAGGCAGCCCAGATCGCCGAGGCGCTGGCGGTCACGACCTATTCGAACATCATTGACGCGGCCCCGTTTTTCAAAAATATCCCAGCTGATGACCAGGGATACCTGAAGGGGGCGCTCCAGGAGGAGATGTCACACTATCTGCTCGAGGAAAGCCTGACTGGTAAGCCGTCTGCTTTTACCACATTCTATTACCCGCCCAATATGTTCAGCGATGCGCAGACGACCCTCAACGTGCTCGTCACACTCGAGGATGCGTTCATCGCCGCCTATCTGGTTGGGGTTCGTCATTTCAGCACGCCCGACCTGCGAGTCACAGCGGCGCGCATCATGGGCATCGAGTCCGATCACCGCACCCTCGCGCGGGTGGTGGGTCCGGATGTGACAGGCGGAGACGGTGGTCCAATCGAGCAGATCACGGGCATCCAGAAGACCGCCGAGTCGGTTGATCCCCCCAACAACAACGGCTATGAGCGCACACTCATGCTTACCAATATCGGCCAAGCAGTTGAAGCTCTGTTGCCCTTCGCAGAAAAGAAGGCAGCCGAAAAAGCCGGCTTCGATGTGACCAAGCCATATAAGTTCGTGCCGTTCACACCAGCCCTGCCGAACCCCCTTGGTGAATTCCACTCGCTGATGGGCTGACCCAGGCGGCGGGGAACTGCTGTTTGGCGATCTGCGGCGCGTCGGCTACCGCGGATCGCCAACAGAAGCCATTCATCTTGGATCGGTCCTCCACCGCTCACGAGCCTGGAGTAAATGCACTGACGAGGGCGCGAGCGGGCGCCCGCCCTGTCTCATAGACGTGCGTAGCGTCGGCGGGAAAGGAGGCGTAGTCGCCACTGGCGAGCTCGCTGATGCGCTCCACCGGCCCAGCGATCATCTTGCCCTGCAGCACGAGCACCCACTGCCGTGAACCGGCGGTACGCGGGCTCATTTCGTGGGTGCAATGAGGGGCGAGGGACAACACGAAGATCTCTAGGCTTCCGCGCAGCTCAGTGATCGTGTCCAACCGACGCTGACCTACCCTATCGGCCGAGCCGCTGTCGGCTTGCGAGGCACGAACTATGCGGACCTCGCCCATCTGGGGCTCCTCGATCAGCTCGGCGACCGAGACTTGGAGCGCGTCCGCGAGCAGCGTGAGCGTGTCGAGGGTCGGGTTTCCGCGACCGTTCTCGATTGCGGAGAGGGTCGCCTTGCTCGTGGACGTTGCCCGCGCGAGTCCTGAGAGCGAGAGATGACGGGCTATGCGAAGCCGGCGCAGGTTCCCCGCCAGGCGCGCTTTGAGGTCATCGCCTTGATTTCGTGTAGCTACCATTATAAAGAACGGATCGTTTGATATATTAGTCATCCGAGATGACGGATCCTCCGCAAGCAACCTTCTACTACGACCTTGGATCGCCCTTCGCCTACCTGGCGGCCGAACGCCTCGATCGGGCTCTGCCGGAGCCCGCTGTCTGGCAACCGGTGTCACTGGGCGCGCTGTTCAAGCTCACAGGGCGGAGCTCCTGGGCGCTTGGCGAGCCCAGAGGCCGTCAGGCGGGGATGGCCGAGGTCGAGCGACGCGCGCAGCTGTGCGGACTTCCACCTGTCCGCTGGCCGGACCCCTGGCCAAGCAACTACCTATACGCGATGCGGGCAGCCACATATGCCTTCCAGGTTGGAAGCGGACGTGAGTTCACGATGCAGGCCTTCCGTCACGCATTCGCCGAGGGCAACGACCTGGCCATCCCCGAGCAGGTCCTAAAGGCAGCCGAGCAGGCTGGCCTCGACCCGCACGCGGTCGACGATGCCACTCGCGATCCAGAGATCAAGCTCGCCCTGAGAGCAGCCACCGACGCAGCCCATGCTCACGGCGTGTTCGGAGTACCCACGGTCGCGATCGGCGATGAGCTGTACTGGGGAGACGATCGCTTGCAGGACGCTGCCGCAGCGCTTACGTCGGTGAGCCGCCCTTGAAGACCCACGCCAACAAGACCTCGAACTAGGTTCACGTTCCTGAACCGGTTTCCTGAAACCGACCACCGAGCCGACCGCTCAGCGCTTGGCGCTCCACTCCTTCTTGTGCAGCTTCTTGGCGGCTTGGTAGTCGATCAGCGCCTGCGGAGAGTCAACGTCTCCGAGCGTGGGGTGCGGCGGCACCAGCTGCTTGGCCGCCTTGACTCCATAGCGCTTGGAGAGCACGGCGCCCATTGACTTGACCTTCATCTCTCCAAAGCCGGGAAGCGCCTCCAGGTTGGCACGCAGGTCGTCCGAATCAGCCGCGTCAGTCCAAACGCGGCTCGCGTTGCCGTCGTAGCGGTCCTCGATATGAGCGGCCAGATCGTGAACACGCTTGGCCATCGAGCCGGGGTAGCGGTGGATCGCCGGCTTCTGGCGAAACACCGGCTCCAGGTCCGCCTTCGCGAGCGTTGCCGCGTCGAACGCGCCGAGACGTTGGCTCAATGTGAGCGGTCCGAGAAATGCCTGCTGCACTGTGACCTGTTGATCCAAGACGAACCCCACCAGCAGAGCCATCGGATCGGAGGCGATCAGCGAGTTGGCGGCATCTGACTCGGTGAAGTACAGGCGATCTGGCAACGACCTCACGTCCCAAGCGCCGTGATCGCTGACGTCGCCCCGTTCACGCCCAAGGCCACGCGCATCGACCGATGGGTGAGAAGCCGCTCGGGCACAGCTCAACAATACCGAGCGTATGAGCAATCCACCTAGGAAACCCAGGCCGGAGCAAGACGGACGGAGAGGGAGGGATTCGAACCCTCGAACGAGGTCAACCCCCGTTACGCGATTTCCAGTCGCGCCCATTCAACCGCTCTGGCACCTCTCCAAGGCTCGCGATGCTAGCGGCGTGCCCTGAAGGCTACGACACGCGGGGCGTTGCCGTTGGTAGGCTCCCCGCAGACAGACCTCGCGAGCGTTCGCGACCCGACCACACGACCCGGAGATCCATCGATGCTTCTCGCCAGCGCAGCCGTCAGCAAGGACATCGGCCTGCTCGCCACGTTCCTCGGGATCGGGCTGATCGTGAACGTGATTGTGATGTTCATCGCCGTGCTGATCCGCGGCGAGCGCCAACAGAACCAGCAGCGCCGCTAGATCACAAACACGGGCGTGCCCACCGGCGTGCGCGAATAGAGCGCGATCACGTCGGGGATCCGCATCCTGACGCAGCCGTGGGAGGCGTCGTGCCCGATCGAGCTGTACTCGCTGGGAGCGATCCCGTGGATGCCGGCGCCACCGTTGAAAGCCATGAAACGTGCCTTCAGCGGATCCTGGGGACCTGGGGGGATGGTCTTGCCGGCCAGGGCGCCTGCCCAGGCGGAGTGGGGCACGTACCAGGGCGGATCGGTCTGCTTCCACTGCACGTGGTAGAGCCCGGGGGTCGTTTCAAGGCCCTGCATGCCCACCGCGATTTCATAGGTGCTCGCCAGCTTGAGATGCTGGTAGAAGAGCAGCCGGAATTTCGCGCGGTCGACCACGATGTAGGCGGGATACTTCGCCGTCAGCTCGCTGGTGGTGACCGCGGGCTGCACGGCGTGCCCGGGGACGGCGATGGTGCGCTTGGCGAACGGTCCCCTGAGGGCGCGTCCGACGCGGGCCCGAAGCAGCTTTTCTTCGACCCTGAATCCGACCCGGTCGGCGACCTGAGTGAGCCCGCCCGAGCTCGGTTCGACAGTGGCGCTCTGGGGTTCTCTGTCGAGGGCCGCCTCCACCCTGGCTGCGAAGCCGCCGAGGGCTCGGTGGGAATAGCTCACCCGCAGCGCCACGTCTCTGTCGATGCTCCCGCCGGAGAGCCCGCGCCAGGTGCGCGAGAAGATCGAGCCGGTCCTGCTGGCGCTCAACGCTGTGGCAACCGTCCCGTCCACGTCCACCACGACCCCGGCCTGGCGTGGCGTGAGCCGCCAGCTCCTACCCTGGGCGCTCACTGACACCGGGCGTTCCATCGAGGCGACCACGGTTCGCTCCAGCCGTGCCCTGGCGGCCGTGGCGCTCAATCCGCCGACGTCGACCCCGTCGATCCGCACACCCTTGGCGATCTGATTGCGTCGCGAGTGGTCATAGGCGAAGGCGCTGATGGCAAGCACCAGCACCAGACCCAGCAGGCCCGCCACGAGAATCAGGGTGTTGCGTAGTGCGGATCGGCTCATCGCGCTCAGCGTCACCCGGGCCCTTGGACAGGAACGAGCGGCAGGAAACGATTGTATTGGCGGGTAAACCGCCTTCGGGCCGATACGGGCAGATGAATGATTTCGTTCACACCCGCCGCGAGCTGAGATCGGCGAGTCGCCCACTTGCGTAATCTCTTGGCCGATGCGCGCCGTGCAGATCAGTGAGCTCTCCGGCCCAGCGGCCGTCCGCGTGGTGGACGTGCCGGCTCCCGGGCCGAGCCACATGCTCACCCCGGGCGAGGGTGTGCTGATCGATGTGTCCGCTGCCGGGGTGTCGTTCCCGGACGTGCTGCAGACGCGCGGGCTCTACCAGCTCAAACCGGATCCTCCCTTCGTCCCAGGCTCGGAGGTCGCCGGCACCGTCGCCCAGGCGCCCGCCGGCAGCGGCTTCCAGGCCGGCGACCGGGTGATGGCTTTCACGGTACTCGGAGGTATGGCCGAGCAGGCGGTGGCTCCCGCCTACCTGACCTTCGCGCTGCCCGACGAGCTCGACTTCGCGCAGGGAGCGGCGGTGATCCTCAACTACCACACGGTCTATTTCGCCCTGAAGCTGCGCGGTCGCGTGCAGGCGGGCGAGCGGGTGCTCGTGCACGGAGCCGCCGGTGGCGTCGGCAGCGCGGCGCTGCAGGTGGCCAAGGCGCTCGGCGCCTCCACGATCGCAGTGGTCTCGAGCGATGAGAAGGAGCGGGTGGCTCGCGAGGCGGGGGCCGATGAGGTGGTGCGCTCGGACGGCCCCTGGCGCGAGCAAGTGCTCGAGCTCTCCGGTGGCGGCGTGGACGTGGTGCTCGACCCGGTGGGCGGCGAGCGCTTCACCGACAGCCTGCGCTCACTGCGCGAGGACGGGCGGGTGCTGGTGGTGGGCTTCACCGAGGGGTCGATCCCCGAGGTCAAGGTCAACCGTCTGCTGCTGCGCAACGTGTCGGTGATCGGCGCCGGCTGGGGGGCCTATGTGATGGGCAACGTGCAGCGCAACCGCGAGAACGGCGAGGCCATCGGCACGATGATCGCCGACGGCTTCGTGCGCCCGATCATCGGGGGTCGCTTCCCGCTCGAGCAGGCCGCCGCGGCCTTTGAGCAGATCGACGAGCGTCGGGCCCTCGGCAAGGTCGTGCTCGAAGTCGGCTGAGCCACCTCGGGCTCCGGCGGTCCCGCGAGCCAGCCGATCCCGCCAGCCAGCCCAGACGAGCCCACCGGCCAGGCGCTCACGGCCGCGCCTCAGGGCGTAACGATTGCGAACGCCGGATCGCCCTCATCCAGCAGGCCGAACAGCTCGCCGAGCTTGGCCCCGTCGCCCTCAACGGCGATCGCCCCATCTGCGAACAGCTCGGCAAGGTCGCCCTCCCCCAGCAGCATCGCATCGAACGCCGCCCGGGTGAGCGTGACGGTGGCGTGCGCCTCGGAGGAGTCCAGCCGGCCCCGCACGGAGCTGAGAGCCCCGTTCTCGACGGTCACTGTCCAGCGCTCGCCGAGGTCGGTGAAGTGCCAGCCGGTCACGATGCTCGCCTCCCACGCACGCGGCCCGTCCAGGCGCGCCCCGAGCGCATCCCAAAGCTGCTCGATCGAGAGAGCTCGCGCGACATCCGCGCTTGCCACCCGCCGTCCGCCTTCGGCCTTCGGCGGCCCCTCGCGCGACTCCTTGGCGCCCACGAGATAGAGGTTGCGCCAGACCGCGCTCTCTGCCTGGTATCCAAGCTGCTCGAGCGCGTCGGCCTGCAGCTGGAGCGCAGGGTGGTGCTCGGGATCGGCGAACACCGCGTGCGAGCAGAGCTCGGCCACCCAGCGATACTCGCCCCGCTCGAAGGCGGCCCGCGCCTGGTCAAGCAGCGGCTCCATCCCCCCGGCGAGCTGCACATAGCGGGCGGCGGCGTCCGCGGGCGACAGCGGATCCAGATGAGCGGGATTGCCGTCGAAGAAGCCGAGATAGCGCTGGTAGACGGCGCGCACGTTGTGGCTGACCGTGCCGTAGTAGCCACGACACGCCCAGGTTCTTGAAAGGCTCGGCGGCAACCTCACCTCCGCGGCGATCTCGGTCGGGGTGAGTCCTCGGTTTGCCAGGCGCAGGGTCTGATCGTGCAGGTAGCGGTACATGTCGCGATGACGCCCCAGGAACCCCACGATCCGCTCTTTGCCCCAGCGGGGCCAGTGGTGCTGGGCGAACATCACGTCGGTTTGGGCCCCGAACAGCTCGACTGCCTCCCCCAGGTACTTCGACCACAGCAGCGCATCGCGCACGAGCGCCCCGCGTGGGGTGAGCACGTTGTGCATGCAGTGGACCGCGTTCTCCGCCACGCACAGGACCCGCAGATCGGGGAAGTGAAAGTTCATCTCCGCGGGCGCCTCGCTGTCCGGGACGAGCTGGAACACCACGGGAACGCCATCAATCTCCTCCTCCTGACCGGTGACAGAGACCTCATGGGTCGGCGGAATCAGCGTCACGCTCCCGCTCGAGGTGGTCTTGCCGATGCCAGCGTCCACCTGCCCCCGCGGTCCCCGCGCGAGGCCCGGAGCGAACATGTAGCTCGCACGCCGCCCCATCGCGCCGCCGGCGAGCACGTTCTCAGAGACAGCGTGCTCGAGGAACCCCGCCGGGGCCCACACCGGCACGGCGCCTGCACGCACCGCGTCCTCGCTGACCACTCCCTTCACTCCGCCGAAATGGTCGACGTGACTGTGCGTGTAGATGACAGCGCTCACCGGCCGCTCGCCGCGATGGGAGCGATAGAGCGCGAGCGCCGCCGCTGCGCACTCCATGGAGATGAGGGGGTCTATCACGATCACGCCATCACGCCCCTCCACGAGAGTCATGTTGGAGAGGTCATAGCCGCGCACCT
Source organism: Solirubrobacteraceae bacterium (assembly GCA_035483615.1). Lineage (GTDB taxonomy): Bacteria > Actinomycetota > Thermoleophilia > Solirubrobacterales > Solirubrobacteraceae > Palsa-744. The sequence continues at coordinate 9,417 of DATHPT010000405.1, forward strand.
GGTAGATGCCGCTCGCCACCTCGAACAGTCCATGCATGCCATTCAGTTGCGCCATCCGCCACAGGCTCGGGTGGACCGTCTCCGGGGACTCCTCCTGGGAGCTGACGAAGGCGTAGCTGTCCATGTCCCACACCACCCGGCCCTCCTCGCCGCGCAGGACGAGGCTCGGGGCGCTCGCGATCAGCCCTCGTCGGGCGTCCTCGAAGTCCTCGCGGTCCTCGAAGGGCAGCTCCTGGCATGCGGCGTCGTGGCGTGCCCGCGTGTGAGCGCTGGCCGACCGCGGGCCGCCGGCATCGACCGAATCGCTCACAGCAGCTCGAGCACGCGCTCGATCGGGCGTGCCAGCAGAGCGCGTTCGCCGCTGACCACGATCGGCCGCTGCACCAGCTGCGGGTGCTCCACCATCTGCGCGATCAGCTGCTCGTCAGAGACCTCGGGCAGGTCGAGCCCGAGCTCCTTGACTAGCGGCTCGCGCGTGCGCAGCAGCTCGCGCGGGCCCACGTCCGCCTTGCGCAGCAGCTCGCGCAGCTCGTCCTCCCCGATGCCCGTCACGTGGTAGTCGACGCTCTCGAAGTCGACGCCGCGCTCGCTCAACAGCGCGTGCAGCTTGCGGCAGGTCGTGCAGGTCGGCTTTTCATAGACGGTGAGCATTGTGCAGCGACTATGCCAAACGCCTACGACGGCACGGTGCTCGCGCGCGGAGAGGACAGTTACGAGCAGGCCCGCCGAGCCGCCGTCTGGAACGCGCACGGGCGCTCGAGCGTCCCTTGGCGGAGTGCTCGAGGGCGATCGGGCCGGCCCGATCGACACGCGAGACGCGCTTGCTCTGGAACAGGTCGACCGCCTGCTCGATCCTGCCCGCCGCTGCCCCGTGAGACAGGCTGGTGCATTCCCTCTTTGGATCCTGACTGTTACCTCATTAAACCTCACAAGACCTACCCAAAATGCATCGGCTATTCGGATGTGACCAATAATTTTCACGCGAACGGCTTCTGTTCACTGCTGGTGTCGGAAAGGATGCGTTCAGATCTCTGAACGAGATCTACTCGGATGCCCTATAGCCAGCTCCCGGGCCGCTGACGAGAATGCGGCCCATGAAAAAACTTCTCTCACCATGGGTAACCTCCGTCGCCGTTGCCGCGGCGATCAGTCTCTCGATCACTGTCCCTGCCACCGCCGCGACAACGAGCGCAACACCTGCGCCGAGCGGACCGCGCGTCGACCTGAAGGTGCTCCTGCTGGGCGCCACCGGCACCGAGCCTTCCTACCTGGCCTGGAAGGCCGAGCTTCAGCGCGAGGGCGTTCCCTTCGAAGCGATCGCCGCCACGCCGGGACATACGCCGATCACAGCCGCCACCCTTTCAAGCACGCTCACGGGCGGTGT
>DATHPT010000406.1:0-3331 GCA_035483615.1 Solirubrobacteraceae bacterium
TTCCTTGACTTAAAAGCTGAAGCGCGCCGGCCGCGGGGCGTTCACGAGCGGGTCGATCACCGTCTCGAACAGGCTCTCGGTCGCCCAGGCGTTCTCGCTGATGCGGCGCACCAAGCGCGCCTCCATGACCGGCGCCTCGCCGACCACCACGAACAGCCGCCCACCCACCTCGAGCTGGCGCTCGAAGCGCGCGTCGTACACGGGGAGCGATCCGGTCACGGCGATGACTCCGAAGCGCTCGCCGCTGTCGGCGCTAAGCGCGTCCGCGTTCACCACCTCGACATCGCTCATACCGAAAGCGGCGAGGTTGTCCGCCGCCAGGGAGGCGAGCTCGGCGTAGAGCTCGAGCGAGCGCACCCGGGCGCCGGCGGCACGCAGGCAGGCCGCGACGAACCCCGAACCGGTCCCGACTTCCAGCGCCCGCGTGCCCGCGCCCGGATAGAGCGCCTGCAGCAACCGGCCGACGACGCTCGGGCGCAGCATGTGCTGTCCCTGCGGCAGGGGCACCTCGGCGTCCGCGTAGGCCCGGAAGCGTTGCGCGGGGGGCACGAAGGCCGCGCGCGGCACCCGGCGCAGGATCCCGAGCACGCGCTCGTCCAGCACGTCCCAGGCGCGCACCTGCTGTTCGATCATCTGCTCCTGGGGCTCGGCCGGCTGCATGCCTGAAGGACTCCGCTACTTCACTTAATCAATGTCGAAAAAGGCCGCAGAAAGTTACGGGTTTTCGGCCGCCCTGCCAAGCGGCAATGCGACGAGATATGGTGAAATGCCGACGGGGCGTGCAGACGGCGCGTTATGCTTAAGTGCGCCCACGACCCCAGGCACGAGAAGTCAAATCAGAGTGCTTTCGAGGGGTGTGTGCCCAACCCAAGCGGAAGGGCTTAGAAGTATTCCAGATGTCGATCCTCGGGCTGTTGTGCCTTTTCTGCGCGCTTATCGCAGCTCTGTTCCTCGTGCTCTATGGGCTGCAACGGCGCGACCTGAAGAGCGTCGAGCAGCTGTCCCAGCAGCTGCAACGCATCGCTATTGGCGGGCGGCTTCCCGGGCGCGTCGAGGTCGACAGCGACAAGGCTGAGCTTGCCGCCCTGGTCACCGCCGTGAACCACCTGCTGACCCGTTCCGGTCCTGGCGAGAACGACGTGGCGCAGGCGCCACGGCTGTTCGCCGACCTGGGCGAGCGCATCCACGAGGCCGTGCTGGTGCACCGCGAGGTGATCCTGTACGCCAACCGGCAGTTCGCCAGCTTCGTCGGCGTCGATCGCGTGGAGCTCATCGGACGGCGGCTGGGGGACCTGGTGCCGCCCGAGTACTCCGAGCTCGTCAGCGAGAACATCCGCCGGCGGCTCTCCGGGGAATCGGCGGCGGAGCGCTACGAGATCGACATGGTGGGGCTGCAGGGACAGATGAGCCGCCTCGAGATCGCCTCCACCGTAGTCGACTACGACAAGGGGAACGCGCTGCTCATCACCGGGGTCGAGATCATCCCGACGCAGACCACGCCGGCGCTGCGTCTCGGGGGCGAGAACCTCGCGACGCCGCAGCAGCTGGCGCTCAACTCGCTCGCCGAGGCGGTCATCGCCACCGACGACCGCGGCCGCATCACTTACATGAACCCGGCCGCCGAGCGGCTGACCGGCGCCGACGTCCTGCAGGCCGCCGGCAAGCTCCTCGAGGAGATCGTCAGCCTGGTCGATGAGTCCGACCGGCGGCTGCTGTCCGATCCGGTGCACCAGGCGCTCACCAGCGGCGCACCCGTGACGCTCGGCCGGCGCGCGCTGCTCTTGTCGCGCAGCAATGCCAGCGAACGCTCGATCGAGCTGTCCGCCTCGCCGGTGCGCAACGACGCCAAGGAAATCGTCGGCGCGGCGCTGCTGCTGCACGACGTGACTGAGCTGCGCGGGCTGGCACGCCAGATGTCCTATCAGGCGACCCACGACGCGCTCACGGGCCTCGTCAACCGCCGCGAGTTCGAGCGGCGGCTGGAGGAGGCGATCGACAGCGGCCACCGGGGCGATGGTCAGCACGTGCTGTGCTACCTCGACCTCGATCGCTTCAAGCTGGTCAACGACACCAGCGGCCACCTGGCCGGCGACAGCATGCTGCGCGAGGTGGCGAAGCTCCTGCGCGATGCGGTGCGCGACAGCGACACGGTGGCGCGTCTCGGGGGAGATGAGTTCGGCATGCTGCTCATCGGCTGCCCGCTGGAGAAGGCGCGGCAGATCGCCGACGACGTGTGCCGCTCGGTGGGCGACTACCGCTTCGTATGGAAGGAGCGGATCTTCAACATCGGTGTATCGGTCGGACTGGTGGAGATCTCCCGCGAGAGCGGCTCGCTCGAGGAGCTGATCGCCGCGGCCGATACGGCCTGCTACGTCGCCAAGAAGCAGGGCACGGGCCGCGTGGCGGTGTACTCGGCGCGCGACGAAGCCCTCGCGCGCCACACCGGCGAGATCCAGTGGCTGCAGCGGCTGCAGGGCGCGCTCAAGGAGAACCGCTTCCAGCTCTACCAGCAGGTGATCGTGCCGGCGCACGGCACCGAGGGCGGACCCGCGATGGAAGTGCTGATACGCCTGCGCGACGAGAACGGCCAGGAGCTGCCGCCGGCGGAGTTCATGCGTGCGGCCGAACGCTACCGGCTGATGGGACTGGTGGATCGCTGGGTGGTGCAGACGACGCTCGCCGCTCTCGGGCGCGGCGCCATCCCGGTGCAGCCCGACCGCAGCGTCGCGATCAACATCTCCGGCCAGACCCTCGGTGACGTACAGTTCCTCGAGTTCGTGGTCGAGTGCCTCGACAGCACCGGAGTCGCGCCTGCGCAGATCTGCTTCGAGATCACCGAGAGCGCCGTGGTCGCCAACCTCGAGCACGCGCGGCGCTTCGTCGGCGTGCTGCACGGCATGGGGTGCCAGTTCGCCCTCGATGACTTCGGCTCCGGCGTCGGCTCCTTCTCCAATCTCAAGAACCTGCCGCTCGACTATCTCAAGATCGACGGCTCGTTCATCCGCAATCTGGCGCGCGACACCGTGAACCAGGCGATGGTGACCGCGATGATCAAGCTGGCGCGCACGCTCAACTTCCAGGTGATCGCCGAGCAGGTCGAGGACAGCGCCTCGGTCGAGGCGGCGCGGCGCATGGGAGTGGATTACCTGCAGGGCTACGCCATCGGCCGGCCGCAGCCGCTGCAATTGGCCGCTTAGCCCGCGGCGCAGCCGGCAAGAGTCGCGCCTTTTGCCGGCGGTCTACGGAGTGATGTCCGCCGAAATCGCCGCAGGCGATTTTGGCCAATTAAAGCAATGGCACCAGCAGCAGCGCCACGATGTTGATGATCTTG
>DATHPT010000407.1:0-2189 GCA_035483615.1 Solirubrobacteraceae bacterium
CATTGCTGCGAAAGTGGGAGCCGCGCGACCTGCTCCATGGAGCTACCGCAGCTACGATGCAAGGAAGCGTTCGATGTCCGCGATCTCGCGGGCGAGCGCCGGGGCGGGTGTGGGCCGCGCGAACCATGCCGGCTCGGGGCGGCCCTTCTTGATGGACCAGGTACCCGTTGCTGCTCCACGATTGAGTACGACGGGTTTGAGCATCCCGCCGTCCCTCAGGATGTGATGGTCGTCCTCGGCGAGCACGAATGGCTCGCGAGTGCGGTAGCCGAGCATGAGCGTGTCGAAGGCGGCGAGCAGCAGACAGGGCGGTGTGTCATCGGTGGGCAACAGGTCAACGTCGCTCGGCGATCCGGCGGCTTCGAGCGCCCGGCGCGCTTGTGTGATGGGCAGCGAGGACCACTTCGCGAGGTCGGTTGCGTCGCAGGGGCCGTAGCCTGCGCGGTAGCGAGCGCCAAGGATCGCGAGTGCCTCGTCGGGGTCGACCGCCGGGGGCGGATCGGCCGCGTGCAGCAGGCCGGCAGTGTCGGTGACGATGAGCCCCTGGCTCGAGAGCCAGGGAACGAATGTGTTGATCGGACCCTGCTCGAGCGACGGGTGGCCGCGCTCGATGAGCGCACGCAGCAGCGACGGCCGGTCGCGGGGACGCTCTCCGCAGAGCTGGGCGACGTCCCCGCGCATGGCGTTTACCTCCTCCACGATGCCGAAGCGCGCGAAGCGTGCGCCGAACACGCGGGCATTTCGCCTGGCGAATAGCGCGTGCAGCCAAGGGCGATCGGACGCCGCAATCAGGTGCACCGTGCCGCGGACCGTCCACGTGCGCAGCAGCGGCGCGGCGCGGACGGCGCTTCGGGTGAGGCCGGGCACGCGCGAACGCAGTGCAAGAGCCGCGGCACGCAAATCCTGAGCCTGGACGCCGATTACAGCCAACGCCGCTTCCTCGGCGCTCTCGCACGCCGTTGCCGGCGTCAGCCGCTGCGCCGCCAGACGGCCAGCACGCAATCGCTCGTCAGCGTTCATCCGACAATCCTCGCATTCAGACCGCGGATCACCGCCACCCTAGTAGGCCCAACTCTAGAGGCAGGGCCACTCCTGCCGTGCCGAGGATCATGGCTGCGACCGCCGCGCCGCTCACTACGCCGCCGACCAAGAACGGGAGCATCCAGCCCGACGCGCCAAGCTCTCGCCTGGGACGACTTCCGAGCGTACGGGGCTGAGGATCGGCATGTGTGCGCTCGCACCGGGCGAAGCGGAAGCGCTCGCCTCGCCGCATCTCAGGCCCGGTCGCAGCAGTCCGTGCCGACTTCGGCCTGAGTCAGATGCTTTTCCATGGTGTCCTTGCGACCGCGCGTCCGAGGAGCACAAGCTCATCTTTGACTATTGCCCAGCCGCCTATGAGATGCCGATCTCATCCGCGCGGCGAGCCGTACGGGTGGGAAAAACAAACTCGCTGTGGCGGTGCAATAGTCCCGCCGCCACGAGACGATTGACGGCGTCGACCGCCTCAAGACTTTCGCCGCTGATTTCGCGGACGATCTCATCGACCGTCCAGGGCAGACGGTCACAGAGCAGTAGCTCGAGCACTGCTCGCTCGTGGTCCCGCTCGCTGAGCCCAGTCGTAGTGGGGCCGTCTTGACTACGCTGCTCTTGCATCGAAACGCCTCTCGTCCGCTTTCAGGGAAATAAGTTTCGCTGCGTGCTTCACCGGTACCGTAAAGCGCTCGACAAGGTCCTCTCTGGTGTGCGTGCTGGCGGGAACGGTGAGCTCGACCGCTAGGATCGGCTTGTCGATCCAGCGTGTGACCGGTGCAGCGATCGACCGCGCGTCCTCTCCGTACACGCCGCCCTCGCTGAGCGCAAACCCAGCCGCTGCGGGCGTCGCTTGCTCTATTTCTTTGATCAACTGCCGTTCGGCTTCGATCGTATGGCGGTCGTAACCCTCCGGGGGCGTCTCTGGCAGCACACGATCGAGCTCTAGGACTGGGAAGAGGCCGAGAAGCTCGCTGTCCAACAAGCTCGACAGCAGTGCCTTGCCGATCGCTGTGGAGAGCGCCGAGACGCGAGCACCAGCATGCAGGACTCCGTCTGCCCCATATTGCCCGGCGCCATGAGCAGCCAACCTGTAGAGGTAGACCACTTGGGTACCGTCGAGTAGTCCCAAGCTCACGGTGTGGCCCGTCAGCGCTCTG
>DATHPT010000408.1:0-5331 GCA_035483615.1 Solirubrobacteraceae bacterium
TGCACTTCCGCGGCGAGCGCCCGCGCGGACTGCAGGTCGTGGCCGAAGGGCTTCTCCACCACCACCCGCGCGTTCTTGGTCACACCACTGATCGCGAGGCCTTTGATCACGGTCCCGAACAGGAACGGCGGGATCTCCAGATAGAAGACGGGCGACTTGGCATCGCCGAGCGCATCGGCTACGCGTGCGTAGGTTCCCTCGTCGGCGAAGTCGCCGGACACGTAGCTCAGTCGCTCGGCGAAGCGCTTGAACACCTGCTCGTCGATCTTCTCCCCGCACGCTTCGATCGAGGTGTGGGCCCGCTTGCGCAGATCCTCGACGGTCCAATCGTCGGCGGCGACCCCCAGGATCGGACAGTCGAGCAGCCCGCGCAGCTCGAGCCGGTAGAGCGAGTGGAAGGTCATCACCTTGGCGAGGTCCCCGGTGATGCCGAACACCACCAGCACGTCGGCGGGATCGGTGTAAGGGGCGCCGGTGGCGGAGCTTCGAGGCAGGGGTCGTGCCGCTGTGCTCATGGAGGCCTTTCGTTTCGAGGAGCAGGGGAGTCTGCCTGGAGAAGGCAGATGCTCTCACCCCCACAGGCGACCGCATCATCCGCATCGGATGACGTTCGCGAATGACGCTCGCACGACCGTTCGGGGTTGGCCTGCAGGCCAACGGCAGAGGTGCCGCACACCGCGTTTGTCAGCTCGCCGGTCCGGGTCTGTGCGTCGCGCGCTCGCAATACACTCGCGGCACGTGGATCTGTGGATACCCGATCGACCGGATCGCGATGCCGTCGGGGATCTGCCGGAGCAGGTCGCGCTGCACCTGATCCCAGGCAGCGCCGCGCCGCCACAGGCGATCCTCGACGCGCAGTTGCTGGTGCCCGACCCGGAGAATCACCGTGTGCTTGGGCTGCTGGGGCGTATGCCGCGGCTGCGCGTGATCCAGACGCTGTCGGCGGGGATCGATTGGCTGCCGCCGATTCCCCAAGGCGTGACGCTCTGCGACGCGCGCGGGACGCGAGACGTGGCGGTCGCGGAGTGGGTGCTGGCAGCGATCCTCGCCTCCACCAGGATGCTGGGGGAGCTGCGCGATTGCCAGCGTGAGCACGAGTGGCGCTGGCGCACCTCGGGCGAGCTGGCGGGCAGCAGGGTGATGATTTTGGGATATGGGTCGATCGGGGTGGCCGTCGAGGCGCGCCTCGCTGCCCTTGAGGTGGATTTGGTGCGGGTTGCCCGACACGCTCGCGCGGGTGTTCATTCGGTTGATGATCTGCGCTCGCTCATCGGGCTTGTGGACATCGTGGTGGTGCTGCTGCCGCTCACGCCCGACACCCGAGGGTTGCTCGATCGCGATCTGCTCGCCTGCATGCGTCCTGGGGCGCTGCTTGTGAACGCCGCCCGTGGGCCGATCGTGAACTCGGATGCGCTGCTCGAGCTGCTGCGGGCCGGGCGCCTGCGGGCGGCGCTCGACGTGACCGACCCGGAGCCGCTGCCGTCAGATCATCCACTTTGGGATGCTCCGAACACCCTGATCACGCCCCATTTCGCGGGCGACACCGCCGCCGCCGAACGGCGCGCGTTCGCGCTTGTGGGGGATCAGGTGCGGCGGTATGTGCAGGGCGAGCCGCTGGTGAACGTGGTCGAGCACGGCTACTGAGTTGGGTGGCCCGTCAGCCGTCAGCCGCAACTGCCGGCCACAGACCCGCCTCGACCGAGCGCAGGCGCCGCCGGGTCGCCGGGCGCCGAGCTATCCCCCGCGAGCTCGATCGAGATCGGCGGCGGTCAGCTGTCGCTGGTAAGGGCCGCGCCCGGTCAGGCAAACCGCACCGCAACGGGCGGCCAGGGCCAGAGCCTCGAGGACCGGGAGCCCCATCCCGAGGGCGTAGGTGAGCCCTGCGGCGAACGAGTCGCCGCAGCCATAGGAGTCCACGGGCTCGGCGGGCGGGGAGGCAGCTGGGGTTGGCTCCCACCTCCCCGAGGCGCCGTCGCGGTGCCGATAGGTGCCGCCATCGGAGCCTTCGGTGAAGACCACCAGCTCCGCTTCGGCCTGAGCGCCTGCCGCCTCGCGCCGCTCGATCGCGTCGTTCGCGCTCAATACCAGTGCGTCCAACGGAACTCCATGCCCAAGCGCGTCGAGCGCCCGCGGGTTGGCCACCAGCACTCGCGCGGCACGCGCAGCGCGCAGCGCATCCAGGTCGCCGGCCGTGAAATACACAGCATCCATCTCCCCAAGCGCGCTCCACGCCACGTCATCATCCTCGCCCATAGGCTCGAGCCGAGCGCCGAAGGTTGTGATGGTGCGCTCGCGGGCGTCGTCAACAAGCGTCACTGCGGTTCGGGTGGGCGCGGTCCTTTGCGCTGCTTGCACACGCACGCCAAGCTCATCCAGCCGCACTCTCGCTCGATGACCGTGCTCGTCGTGTCCCAATGCCGTCACGAGTGTGGACTCGCCCGCAAGGCGGGCCAGCTGCACGGCTGCCACGGCTCCGCCTCCCGCAGGCTCCTCGAAAGGGTCGTGGGCGTGCATCACCTCACCCGCTTGCGGTACGTGTGGCACGCGAGCGAACGTCACCCACTCCACGTGGCCGACGACGGCAACCTTGGGACGGCTCGCTTGCACGCGTGGCAGTGTCACACACTCCACAATCACGGTTGTGATCTCTGCACAGCACTTGAGTACCCACCGCTTGCTCTTGCGGACTTGGAGGTCTGAGGATTTCGCGCCGTTTGCAGCTATGAACGCCGACGGCAAGGTGATGGAGCACTTCCCTGCGACGCTGTCGCTGGAGGAGAGCGCGACCCTCATCGGGCGCATCGGGGCGAGCTTCGAGACACATGGCTATGGGCTGTGGGCGGTCGAGGTGCGGGGAGAGGCTTCGTTCATCGGCTTTGTCGGGCTCGCGCAGGTCGATCCGGCTTTGCCTTTTGCGCCGGCTGTGGAGGTCGGCTGGCGCTTGGCGCGAGCGTATTGGAGTCGGGGATTTGCCACGGAGGCGGCTCTCGCTGTAGTTGACTTCGGCTTTGAGCAGCACAAGCTGGAGGAGATCGTCTCGTTCACCTCAACGGGCAACTTGCGCTCGCGCAGAGTGATGGAGCGGATCGGAATGCGACGCGATTCCGACGATGACTTCGATCATCCATTGCTGGCAGAGGGCGATGAGCTGCGAGCTCACGTGCTCTACCGGCTGTCGAGGAAGCATTGACAGATGGGCCTCGGCGCTAGTCTCACAGCCAGCTCATGCCAGCGCAGATCGCCCTCCTTCGCGGCATCAACGTCGGATCGCACAATCGCATCCCGATGGCGGAGCTGCGTGATCTCCTCTCAGAGCTGGGCTACGGCGACGCGCGCACACTCGTGCAGAGCGGCAACATCGTGCTCAGCTCCGACGCCTCCCCCGAGCAGCTGGAGCGCAAGCTAGAGCAGGAGATCGCCGGCAGGTTCGGGGTCGAAACGCCGGTGATCGTACGAACGCGAGATGAGCTCGCTGCGGTGGTCGAGCGCGATCCCTGGGGAGACCTGGCCGCCGATCAGCCCAAGCTCTACCAGGTGAGCTTTCTCTCGGAGGAGCCCGATCCCGAGGCGATGCGGAACATCACAGCGGTCGAGGTCTCGCCGGAGCGCCTGGTGCTCGTTGGGCGCGAGATCTACGCATGGCACCCCGGGGGCATTCAGCGCTCGAAGCTCGCGAGATTGCTCTCCGACAAGCGTCTGGGAGTCACCGCGACGGCAAGGAACTGGAACACCACCACCAAGCTCCTGGAGATGGCGGACGAGCTCGAATCGTGAAGCGCTCAGTCGTTGCGTCCGCGCGCTTTGCGGATCTTCTGCAAGCGCGCCGCGAGCTCTGACTCGGCCTCGTCAGGGATGTAGAAGCGCTCGTCGATCACCTCGTCAGGCGTCAGCTGCTGGGGTGTGAAATGACCTGGACGCTTGTGGGGGTTGTCATAGCCCTCGCCCCGGCCGCCAGAGCGCAGCTGCACCGGGGGCGGCGCCGCGCCCTGATCGCGCACGAACTCTCGCGCGGCGCCGATGGCGCGCTTGGCGGCGTCGGACTTCGGCGCAAGCGAGAGGTAGATGGCGGCTTGCGCGAGCGCGAACTGGCACTCCGGCAGACCTGCGTGCTCCACAGCGGCGGCGGCGCCTGTCGCGATGGTGAGCGCGTTCGGATCGGCATTGCCGATGTCCTCGCTGGCGAGGATCACCATTCGCCGGGCGATGAAGCGGGGATCCTCGCCTCCCTCGAGCATCACCGCCAGGTAGTAGAGCGAGGCGTCGGGGTCCGAGCCACGGGTCGCCTTGATCCAGGCGGAGATCGTGTCGTAGTGACTGTCGGCGGCCTTGTCGTAGTGGACGATCCGCCGCTGCAGAGCGTCTTCGGCGTGCTCGACCGTGACGCCGCCCTCGGTGGTCTCGCAGGCGAGCTCCAGGGCGCTGAGCGCCGTGCGAGCGTCGCCGCCAGAGCGCGCCGCAAGCATCTCCAACGCCTCCTCGTCGACCTGCGTCTCGCCACACTCGCCGTGCTCCAGGGCCCGCCGCAGCAGCACGAGCACATTCTCCTCGGTGAGCTCTGAGAGCTCGTACAGTCGCGTGCGCGACAGCAGCGCCCGATTGACCTCGAACGATGGGTTCTCGGTCGTCGCGCCGATCAGCGTCACGAGCCCTTCCTCGACCGCCGGCAGCAGCGCGTCCTGCTGACTCTTGTTGAAGCGGTGGATCTCGTCGAGGAAGAAGATCGTGTGGCGCCCGCCCCGCAGGCGTTCCTGTGCTCGTGCGATCACCGCACGCACCTCCGCGCGGCCGGCCTCCACCGCGCTCAACTCCTCGAAGGCCGCGTTCGCGCTGGCCGCGATGATCCGGGCAAGCGTCGTCTTGCCACTGCCCGGAGGCCCATGGAGGATCATCGAATGGGGCCGGCCCTGCTCGATCGCCGTGCGCAGCGCGGAGCCGGGACTCAGCAGATGCTCCTGTCCGACGAACTGCTCGAGTGTGGACGGTCGCACGCGGGCGGCAAGCGGCGCTCCCTCGGGCGGACCGGGTATGCCTGCCTCCGCCTCGGTGGGATCGAACAGCGAGTCCATCGCCCACAGTGTGGCGCAGCGCCGTCTTGGGCGAGGTCGGGCTATGGTGTCCGCGATGTCCGCTGCCGGCGCTGATCTCACGATATCCCTCAGCGATGGCGGGTCGCTGGACTGCGAGCTGTTCCTGCCGCGAGCTGCCGGTGCGGGCTCCGAGCACACGGGCGCCGGGGCGGGCTCCGAGCAGACGGGCTCACCGACAGGTCCAGCGCAGACTGGCTCAGCGCAGCGTGGCTCAGCGCAGCGTGGCTCAGCGCAGGGTGGTCCT
>DATHPT010000409.1:0-3383 GCA_035483615.1 Solirubrobacteraceae bacterium
CGAAGCCTACCGGCAGGTCCCCTCCGGCACGCCCGCAACGGAAGGGCTCGTATGAGAGTTCAACCCGCATTCCCACCGGCCAAGCCATCCGCCCCGCCGACCTCCGGAGCCGCGCCGCCTGGAGCTCCACCGGGCGACCCCCCGTTTCAGGGTGCGCTTGCCGAACAATGGGCCCGGACCGCCACTGCGGAAGGCCAACATCAGAATCACCCCACACGAATGCCTGGGGGCACGGGCCTCGGCCGTAGGGAGACTCGAGGCGACGGGCGGTCATCGAGCGAGACCCCAGCCCAGCCTGCCGGTGAGATCCCGCCAGCAGCCCTGAGCACGGTTGTCGTGCTCACAGGCTCTGCCGCATCGCGGTCGGTCGCTGCGAGTGCGTCATCGCCAAGCACAACCGCGACGACCGGTGGCGCCTGCGTCGAGGCTGGCAATCTCCCTGGTGAAGCGCTTTCGGGGTCGACTGCCGGGCTCGCTGCTGTAGCGGGCCCACCGGCGATCCCCGGGACCACGCCGCAAGCGTCTGCCGTCGCGTCGGGAGCCTCCGCGCTCCGCTCAAGCGAATCGAGTGAATCGAGCGCCGGTCTCACCGGGCGCCAGCTGGGCGTCGGAGACGACAGCAGCGACATCGCCGGCGGGATCGCGGGGAGCGCATCCTCTGGAGCACAAGCCACGGACGCGCTGACGCCGCCGGCGCGCCCGACCGCTGCGCCGTCCACCTCCACGGCGCCTGGTGATCCTGGGGCAGGCGCCTCCCCTGCCGGCCAGCAGGCGCTCGTCCCGCTGGGCGAATCGCAAGCCGGAGCTGTCAAGACCCCGCCGTCAGCTTCTCCCGTGCCCAACGAATCCCAGCCGGCAAATGCAGGGACGGGGAATCCGGCGACGATCGCCGCTGGCGCCAGCGCCAGCGCCAGCGCGAGCTCGGCTCCCCCCACCCGTGCCGTTCCCCCGCCCGCCTCGGCCGGCCAGAGCACGAGGACTTCACCGAGCGCGGCGGCGTCCGGCGGCGCGCCACAGGCAAGCTCCGATGCAAGCGCCCATGGCGCCACCGCCGCCTCGGCGGGCGGCAATGCCTTTCGGGGCGCCATGAGCTCTGCGGACGACATGGGCTCCGCAGCCGATACGGGCTCCGCAGCCGACACGGGCTCCGGCAATGGCATGAGCCCAGCCGCGAGCGCAGAGCGCGCGACAACAGACACCGCGATGGCGGGCGTATCGAGCTCGTCCCAGGGCGCGGCCGCAGGCTCGGCGATGCAGGCGCTCGGCGGCGCCGCTGCGGTGCCCTCCCAGGCGGATGCCGCTGCCGCCGTGGTGCAGCAGGCCCAGCTGCCCGCAGGCGGCACGAGCATGCAGGAGATGGTCGACTCGATTCAGGCGACGGTCGAGATCGCGATGAGGCAGGGAATCGCCCAGGTGCGCATCGCGCTGCAACCGGAGGAGCTGGGTGGCATACGCATCCACCTCACCCAGACGCCGGAAGGCCTGGTGGCGCGCCTGGTCGGAGAGACGCCGGCCGCGGCCCAGGCCCTCACAGAGGGGCACTCAGAGCTGCACCGGTCGCTGAGCGCGCTGGGCATGCCGCTGCTGCGCATGGACGTCGGCTCCTACGGTCAGTCCGACGCCCGCCCGCGGGAGGATCGCTTCGCCGCTCGCCCCGACGGCTCCGGCGCCGGCGGTCCCTCCTCGGCCAGTGAGGAACTGGATGAGTCCGAGAGCGCTCCTGCACTCGGTCAGGCAGGGCGGGCATCCGAGCCTGCCGAGGGCTCGCTCGTGGACGTACTCGCATGAACACTCGAAAGGACGAACACCAATGACCCCCACACCCCTTGCCTCGGCGGCAAGCGTGTCGAGCCCACCCAGCGGCAGCTCCTCCGCAGAAAACCCGAACGGGGTGCTCGGCAAGGACGATTTCCTGAAGCTGATGATCGCCCAGCTGCAGGCGCAGAATCCGCTGGAACCAGCCAACGGCACCGAATACGTCAGCGAGCTCGCCCAGTTCACCCAGGTCGAGCAGGCCACCAACCTGGCGACCAGCAGCGAACGCACGGGCGCCGTCCAGCTGATCGGCCACACCGTCTCATACAGCGACGCAGCCGGGGTCATCACGACCGGGAAGGTTCAGAGCGTCCAGACCGGCCCCAACGGAACGACCCTGACGGTGGAAGGCGTCGGCGGAATCCTCCAGTCGAGCGTCGTGGAAGTCTCGTGAGCACGATCTCAAACCCGGCGCTGGTGCCCCCCGGCGGTCTCACCGCCCCGGTCGCCCCGGGCGAGGCCGGGCAGCGCAGCGATGGCGTCTCCCGTCAGGGGGCGACCCCAGTGGCATCCGCCGGGCCCTCCTTTGCCGAGGTCCTGAAGGAGGCCGGTGAAGGGGCAAAGCCCGGCGCTCAGTCGCTGCAGTTCTCCCGGCACGCGCTGGCGCGCATCCAGCGGCGTGGGATCGACTTGGATCACAGCACTCTCGGTCGACTCTCTGAAGGAGTTGGGCGGGCCGCAGGGAAGGGTTCCAGGGATTCACTTGTTCTTGTAGATGGCACCGCATTCGTGGTTTCCGTCACAAATCGCACCGTCATAACGGCGGTCGACTCACAGCACATGAAGGACAACGTGTTCACCAATATCGACAGTGCCGTCATCGCATGAGGCGGACGGTTTACGACAAACACGGCCGGACCTCATCGAGGAGGCCGCGAAAGGAAGTGCTGCCACGATGATGGGTGGAATGTATGCCGCGATCAGCGGCCTCGACGCAAACCAAACGATGCTCAACGACACCGCCAACAACCTGGCGAACGTCAACACCATCGGCTACAAGTCCTCGAGTGTCACATTCGCTGACTCTCTGACGCAGGTGATCCGGGGAGCCTCGGGCACAACTATCTCCAACGGAGGCACCAACCCCGTGCAGATCGGGCTCGGTGTGCAGGTCGATGCGACCGAGGATCAGATGTCCGAGGGATCGTTCCAGTCGACCAACAACCCGCTGGACGTCGCGATCGAGGGCAACGGCTTCCTGCGCGTAGGGAACGGGACACCGCCGGCCGCGCCGCCATACACGACCGCCCTGCCGAGCAACGTGCAGTACACGCGTGCCGGCAATCTCACCACCAACAAGCTGGGCTTCCTGACGACGCAGGCTGGCCAGTATCTGGTGGGACGCAACGCGGTCGCCACCACCACCGAAGCGGGCACCACCTACGCGCCCGGGACCGAAGACAGCTACATCGTGATCCCACCGGGCTCAGACAACGTCTCGATCGGACAGGACGGCAGCGTCTCCTATCAGGACGAGAACCCCGCATCCCCGACCTTCCAGCAGCAGGTCACCGCCGGCTACCTTTCGCTGGCGACGTTCGCCAATGAAAGCGGGCTGGAGCGCCTGG
>DATHPT010000410.1:0-5878 GCA_035483615.1 Solirubrobacteraceae bacterium
CGATCTCGATCCCCGCGGGATCGTCGAGTGGCAACGATGGCTGGGATAGAACGGGGGCGAGCATGGCGGGCTCGAGCATCATCGTGAGCGCGAAGTTGCCCGTGAAGCACATCCCAATCGCGCCCACACCCGGACCGCCGCACTCGCCATGCGCCAGTCGTGCCAGCGATCGCAGCCACTGCGTCACCGGGCTCGACCTGTTGGCCGCGAAGGCACGAAACTCGGCGCTCACGCATGCCCGCTGGAAGACCTCGGCGCCCTCCTCGACACCCGGCACCGCGCCGTCGCGGCCGAACAGCGAGGGCATGTACACGGTGAAGCCTGCGTCCCTGACCCAGCGGCTGAAGCGGGCGACGTGCGGGCTGATGCCAGGCATCTCCGTCATCACGATCACCCCAGGTCCGCTGCCACTCACGTGCACCACCTTCCCAGCGCCGTCGAGCTCTATCGCCCGGGAGTCAAAGTCCTCGAGCAGATCGTCCTCTTCCATGCTGTGGCTCGGCATTTCTCAATCTGCTCCATGCAGGGGGTTGCCTTCGATGAGCCCGACGAAGCCGAGCCTGTGCAGAAGCGCCGAGCGCGATCGCGGACGCATGCGGGCCTGCCTGGCGGTCGACGCGGCCAGCTCGCCTACAAACCCATCACGGGGCCAGCGCTCGTCAACGCTACGGACGATCGGTGTCGGTATCTGGTGTAGCCGTCTGCCCACCACGTCGAGCGAGACGCCCTTGCTCAACAGGTGGGCCTCGGCCCCGAGGCGAGCGGGTACCGTCACATTCAGATGCAGCGAGATCGCCTCGGCGACCTGGCGGGCCAGCTGCTCGCTCGCGCCGTGGCGGTGCACGAACGCGTGCGCGGCACGAGCTCCCTCCACGGCGAAGCATTCGGCCTGTGGGTCCGCTCCCCAGTGGCGCTCGGTGAGGCCCAGGTCGTGGAGCATGCAGGCGAGGTACAGCAGCTCCCGATCGTGGTGCACCCGATCTCTCTGAGCAAACAGCGTGGCGAACGCCCAGGTGCGAGCGCAGTGCCCGTAGAGCGCAACACTCGAGAGCTCCCGCACGCAGTCCTCGGCGTCGCGGGCGAGTGAGCTGTCGGGAGGCTCCGGCAGGGTCAGCGTCGCATGCTCCCCGAGGATCCGACTGCGCCACTGGCCCGGCATCCGCTCCAGGCGTGCGCACACTCCCTGACCAATCAGCCGAATGCGATCGCGGCGACGCAGGCTTCCCCGCGTCGCCTGCGCCCACTCCCACGTGCCGACATAGCTCATGGCTCCATCTGCTCTGGCATCGCCAGCTCCTTCACAGCTCTATTGGGAACTCGGTTTGAGGCAGGAGGCTCGATCAGGGTCGCTGCCTCGTCCCTGGTCACCCTGGGGACGACAAAATATAGACGATCGGTCGTCTATATTGCAGGCACCCGATGACTCGATTCGAACCGCTGATCAAGCCACCCCCCGATGAGGGCCCCATAGATGGCCGTCGGGCACGTGGCATGCGCAGTCGCGCAACGGTGCTCGAGCGCTCCGTGCAAATGGCCTCGAGTGACGGTCTCGAAGGCCTCACGATCGGGGCGCTTGCCGCGGAGCTCGAGGTGCCCAAGAGCAGCGTGTTCGCGCTGTTCGGCTCCAAGGAAGACCTGCAGTTCGCCACACTCGCCGCGGCCCGCGGCATTCTCATCGACCAGGTGATCGCCCCGGGGCTCGCGAGCCCCCAGGGGCTCCCGCGGTTGCTGGCGATCGGGGACGCCTGGTGTGACTACCTGGCATCCGATGTGTTCGCTGGGGGGTGCTTCCTCTGTGCCGCCTCGGCGGAGATGGACGGTCGCCCAGGCCCGCTCCGCGACGCGGTCGCAGCTGTCATGCTCGAATGGATCGCTGTGCTCAGCGCCAACGTCGAGACGGCGGTTGCGGCGGGCGACCTGCGGCCAGATCTCGACCCGGCAGCCGTGGCGTTTCAGCTGAATGCGCTCGGGATGGCCGCCAACTGGCAGCGCCAGCTGCTGGAGGACCCGTCCGGTATCGAGCACGCTCGCGCCTGTTGGCGGACAGCGCTTGACAGGCTCACACCAGAGGTCAAAACCGGCTGAAGGCCTCAGCCAGAGGTCAACCGGCTAAAGAGCCTCAGGCGGCGCGTACCGGGTTGCGCAAGGCCCCGAGGCCGTCGATCTCGACCTCAACCAGGTCACCGTCGCGCAGGAAGCGTCCCTGGGCCGCGCCCACGCCAGCCGGTGTGCCTGTGGCGATGATGTCGCCAGGCAGCAGCGTCATCGTGCGCGACAGCCACGCCACGAGCTCCGCTGGGCCGAAGACCAGGTTGGCGGTCGTTCCCTGCTGCAGCAGCTCGCCGTTGACCCGCGTGCGCAGCTCCAGCGTCCCCAGGTCCCCGACCTCGTCGAGCGTGACCAGTGCGGGGCCACAGGGTGCGAACGTGTCGATCGCCTTTCCGCTCGTCCACAGCGGATTCTGGACCTGCAGGTCGCGGGCGCTCACGTCGTTGAAGGGCATCGCCCCGGCTATGTGGGAGAGCGCCTGCTCGGGAGCGACGTTCCTTGCGGGCCGTCCGATGACCAGCGCGAGCTCGGCCTCGTAGTCGACGTACTCGGGATGGGCGCCCGGCAGCACTATGTCCTGACCGCTGCCGATCAGTGAGTTGGCGAACTTCGCGAACCACATCGGGGCGCTTGGGATCTCCTGGCCCGTCTCCTCGGCATGGTCGCGATAGTTGAGGCCGAGACAGATGATCTTCTGCGGGTCGCCGATGGGGGCTCCCAGAACTGCGTCGGCGAGCTGGATGCGCTCGCTCGCCTGCTCTGCCCGTCCCTGCAGCTCGCGCAAGCTCTCGGCCTCGTGGGCCTCAAGAAGCTCGCGCACGGTTGTGGCCCGCTCGGCCAGCGCGGAGATCGGGACCAACTCCTGGCCGACCTGGATCGCGGCGGCGAGCCCGGCCTCGCTCTGGAAGCTGAGGAGACGCACGGCGGTGAGCCTACTCGCCGCCGTGCCCTGGACTATCATTGCGCCGTGCCCGAGTCAGTTGTGTCGGTGACGTTTGACAATCTCGGGGAGGCCGCCCAGCTCGAGCTGGGCATGTGGCCGGCAGAGGTGCCCGAAGGGCAGCACTTCACCGTCGTGGACGTGCTCCCACGATTGCTCGAGCTGCTTGCGGCTCGGCATGTACAGGCGACATTCTTCGTCGAGGGCCTGAATGCGCAGATGTACCCGCAGGCGCTGCACACGATCGTTGCCGCCGGCCACGAGGTGGCAGTTCACGCCTGGCGCCACGAGGAATGGGCCGCGCTCGATGCCAGGTCGGAGATCGCGCTGCTCGAGCGTGCCACCGAGGCGATGCGCTCGATCGGCATCCAGCCGCTCGGCTTTCGACCGCCCGGAGGCGGCCTGACGGCCCGCACGCTGCGGCTGCTCGGCGAGCACGGCTACAGCTATGTCTCGCCTGCGGGCGAACGAGCGGGACTGATGGACGGTGTGGCGATGCTGCCATTCCGCTGGCCGCTGGTGGACGCCTACGCCTACCTTCCCCAGTTCTCGGGCCTGCGCGAGCGCTATGGCGATGGGCCCGACCCCCACCCGCCCGAGAAGATGCGCGCGGAGATGGTTGCTGCGCTTGGAGCCCACACGGGGCAGGCGGGTCACCTGACGCTGCTCTTTCACCCGTTCTCCGTGGCCTTCACCGGCGATGGGGGCTGGGAGGCGCTTGACTCCGTGCTCAGAGAGATCGCTCGACTCGTCGACGAGAAAGCTCTCACCGCGATGCGCATGGACGAGGCCGCGGCGCGGATGCTCGAGCGCCCGCAGGAGTGGCCTCTTGCGCCACAGCTCGACGAGGCCACCTGGATGACTCTGTGAGCCTGCTCCCGCGTCGTCCGTTCACCGTCCTGACCGCGCTCGGCACAGCCGCCCACCACGCCTTCGAGGTGCGGGCGGGCGTGGGCCTGGTCTTCGAGCCGTTCATCGGCAGGCGCGCCGCCGTCGCGATGTGGGCCGCTGGGCTGCCGGCCTGGGCGCTTGCCGGATGGGCGGCCGACGGCGAGCAGGTCGAGAAGTGGATCGCTCTGAACAACGCCGCCGGGCTGGCGGGAGGCATCGTTCACTTCGTCGAGTGGCCATGGGAGCGGCGTCATGGCATTCCACATCTGACCGAGGCGGAGGGCATGACTCCCGAGCAGCTGGGCCCCTACAACAGGGTGCTCCATCTATGGACGCTCGCGGGCTTGCTGGCCGTCGCGCTCGAGACACCGCGACACGCGCGAGGCTGGGCGCTGGGGGGTCTGCTGCTGGGTGAGCCCCTGCGCCGCTCCGCCGTCCATCACTTCCGCTGGGCGCGCGAGCAGGCCCAGCGCGACCCCGGGCGCTGGAGCCCGATGCTGAGGGCATAGTCAGGGCCTGAATCTTCACGAAATCGTTATACGCTCAGCCGGAATCGTCATGCGGCTGTAATGCGCGGTGGCGAATCATGTGGGCTGGTGCACAGCGCATGACGACCGCCCTTCCCGTTCAGTGCGTGGGCGTCCCAGCCCACGGCACGATTCATGGGCGTTCCGGTCCATGGCACGCCTGACCGAGCACGGGCTGCGCCGCTCGGTTGGCGTCTCCGGGCTGTTCGCGACCGCCTACGGCAACGTCGGCTCGTCGATCTACTACGCGCTCGGCCTTGTGGCCGCCCACGCGCTCGGGCTCACCCCGCTGGTGTTCATGTTCGCCGGGGGACTGTTCGTGCTCACCGCCAAGACCTATGCCGAGGGGGCGGCGATGTTCCCCGAAGCCGGCGGCTCCTCCTCGTTCGCGAGACACGCCTTCAACGAGGTGGTCTCGTTCTTCGCCGGCTGGGCGCTGACGCTGGACTACATCATCACGATCGCGATCTCCGCGTTCTTCGTGCCCCACTACCTGGGGGCGTTCTTTCCCAGTCTCACCCACAACCCGGGCGACATCATCGGCGGCCTGGTCACGATCGCGCTGCTGGCCACGTTGAACATTCGCGGCCTGGGGGAGTCCGCCAGGCTCAACCTGCTGCTGGCAGTCGCCGACCTGTGCACCCAGGTGCTGTTGGTGGGACTCGGTCTCGTCCTGGTGTTCAACCCGGCGCTGCTGATCCACCAGGTTCACCTGGGAATCGCTCCGAGCTGGACGCAGCTCGTCTTTGCGCTGTCGGTGGCAATGGTCGCCTACACCGGGATCGAGACCGTCTCGAACATGGCCGAGGAGGCCAAGGACCCGGGCCACGACATCCCCAAGGCGGTCAATCTCGTGCTGCTGGCTGTGCTCGGCGTCTACGCCGGGATCTCCGTCGTGGCGCTCTCGGCGTTGCCGGTCGTGTATCACGCCGGTCACTACTCGACTGCGCTGGGCACCACCTTCGAGAACGACCCGGTGCTGGGGATCGTCTCGCGGCTCGGTCTGCACGGGACGGTGCTGACGGTGGCGCGGGACTACGTGGGGGTGCTCGCCGCAACGATCCTGCTGATCGCCACCAACGCGGGTCTGATCGGGATCTCGCGCCTGTCCTGGTCGCTGGCCGAGCACCGCCAGTTGCCAAGCCTGTTCTCGCGGCTGCACCCGACCTTCCGCACCCCCTGGTTCACGATCGTGTTCTTCTCGATTCTCGCTGGGCTGCTGATCATCCCCGGCCAAACCAACCTGCTCGGCAACCTCTACTCGTTCGGGGCGATGCTGTCCTTCACGACCGCGCATGCCGCGGTGATCGCGCTGCGCATCAAGGATCCCGACCGCGAGCGGCCCTACCGGATGCCCTGGAACGTCCTCATCAAAGGGCACTCGATCCCCCTGACCGCGGTGCTCGGCGGGATCGGCACGTTCGCGGCCTGGATCGCCGTCGTCGCGCTGCACAAGGAGGCTCGCACGATC
>DATHPT010000411.1:0-25634 GCA_035483615.1 Solirubrobacteraceae bacterium
CGGTGCTCGAGCGCGCCGGAGCGCAGGCGAGGCAGGTGGAGCGCTTCGCCCACGGCATGACGGTGGCGACGAACGCACTGCTGGAGTTCTCGGAGTCAAACCCGCCTCCGCGCACGGCGCTGGTGGCGACCGAGGGGTTCACCGACATCGTGGAGCTGGGACGCCAGGCGCGGCCGAGCCTGTATCGCCTGTGCGAGGCGCCCCCGAAGCCGCTGGCCCCGAGCGAGCTGCGCTTCGGGGCGCCCGAGCGGATGGGGCCAGAGGGGCCGTTGCGCGAGCTCGAGCCGCACGCGACCGAGGCGCTGCTGGAGCGCCTGGCGCAGGCCCAGCCCGAGGCGGTGGCGGTGGTGCTGCTGCACTCCTACGCCCACCCCGACCACGAGCGCCGGCTGGGCGAGCTGATCGCACAGCGCCTCCCGGAGGCTCACCTGTCGCTCTCGCACGAGCTGGTGGGGACCTTCAGGGAGTACGAGCGGGCGTGCACCACCGAGGTGGACGCGGCCCTGTCGCCTCTGCTGGGCGCCTATCTGCGCCGGCTCGAGGCTCGGGCCGAGGCGGCGGGGTTGCCGGACGTGCGGGTGATGCAGTCCTCGGGCGGCCTCACCGGGGCGCGCCGGGCGGCGGCCCATGCGGCGCTGACGGTGCTCTCCGGCCCCGCGGGCGGCGTGGGTGGGGCGCTTCTGATCGGCGAGCTGGCGGGCGAGCGGGACGTGCTGTGCTTCGACATGGGTGGCACCTCCTGCGACGTGTGCGTGATCGAGGACGGGCGGGTGGCCGAGACGGCTCAGCGCACGGTGGCCGGCCGCCCTCTGGCGCTGGCGGCGCTTGACATCCACACGGTCGGCGCGGGCGGCGGGTCGATCGCCTGGCGCGACGGGGGTGGCGCGCTGCGGGTTGGGCCCGCCTCCGCGGGTGCCGTGCCGGGACCGGCGTGCTACGGGCTCGGCGGGGAGCTGGCGACAGTGACCGACGCCAACCTGGTGCTCGGCAGGCTGCTCGAGGACGTGCCGCTGGCGGGCGGTGTGCAGCTCGACCGCGCAGCCGCCGAGCGCGCGGTGGGGTCGCTTGCCCACGAGCTCGGCCTGGGGGCGGCGGCGTGTGCGGAGGGGATCGTGCGGGTCGCCGAGACCGAGATGCGACGGGCGCTTGCCGTGATGACCGTGGAGCGCGGGATCGACCCGCGCGGCTTCACCCTGATGCCGTTCGGGGGCGCCGGGCCGTTGCACGCGGCCGCGATGGCCGCCGAGCTCGGGATCGGGCGGGTGCTGTGCCCACGTGCCTGCGGGGTGCTCTCAGCGCTCGGCCTGGCGGCAGCTGCCCCGCGGCGCGACGCCTCGAGCACGGTGATGCTGGCCGGGGACTCGCTGAGCAGCGAGAGCGTCGCGGGCGTGCTCGAGCGCCTGACCGCACAGGCCATGGCTGAGCTGGAGGAGCCGCCGGGCGGAATCGACGTGCGCTATGAGCTGCGCTACCGGGGCCAGTCGTTTGAGCTGACGGTCGAGCAGCAGATCCGCCCGGGGAATGGTTTTGGGGGATGGGTCGTTCCCCCGAGTAACGCTCGGGGCGCCGTCGAGCAGGCGCCTCTGGATCCCGCGCGTCTGAGGGAGGCGTTCCAGGACGCCCACGAGCGGCGCTACGGCTATCGCGACGAGCGGGCCGAGGTGGAGCTGGTGAACGTGCGGGTCTCGGCGCTCGGGCGGCGTCCCGGGCTGCGCCTGAGAAGCGGTGTGGCGCAGCCCCCGGAGCGCAGCAGCGCGCAGGTCATGTTCGATGGGCGCTGGGTGCGGGCGCAGGTTTGGCGCGGCGAGCCCTCTCCGGGAGCGCGGATCGAGGGACCGGCTCTGTGTGCGATGCCGGAGTCCACGCTGCTGGTGCCGCCCGGCTGGAGCGGAGCCGTGGACGAGCAGGGGAATGTGGTGCTGGAGCGTCGTCTGTGAGCCCGCTCGACCCGATCGAGCTGCAGGTGATTGTGGGGGCGCTGCGGGCGGCCTGCGAGGAGATGGGCGCCGTGCTGGTGCACTCGGCGCATTCGGCCAACATCAAGGAGCGCCGCGACGCCTCGACCGCCCTGTTTGACCCGGGCGGAGAGATGGTGATGCAGGCCGAGCACATCCCGGTGCACCTCGGCTCGATGCCCGCGGCGGTCGAAGCGGTGCTGGAGCGCGAGCAGCGGCCTGGCGTGTCGTGGGTCCTGAACGACCCCTTCGCGGGCGGGACCCACCTGCCGGACATCACCGTGATCACGCCCGTGTTCGTCTCTGGCGCCGTCGCCGACGTGGACAGCGGGACCGGCGTGGACGGCGAGGGACCAGCGCAGGGCCGTGAAGGAGCCACACAGGGCGACGGGCGACTGATCGGCTTCGCCGCGAGCCGGGCCCATCACGCCGACGTCGGTGGGCGGCTGCCGGGGTCGATGCCGGCGGACAGCCGCACGCTGGAGGAGGAGGGCGTGGTGATCGCCCCCCGGCAGCTCACCGCGGAGGCGATCGAGGAGCTTGTCGCCCAGATGCGCGCGCCGCAGGAGCGCCGGGCCGATCTCAGGGCGCAGCTGGCCGCCAACCGCATCGGCGCGCTGCGACTCGGCGAGCTTGCGGGGCGGGTCGGGGTGCAGCGCTTGGAACAGGCGACGGCCGACGTGCTCGACTATGCAGAGCGGCGCACGCGCGCCTGCATCGCCGCGCTGCCCGACGGGGTGCGGGAAGCCGCGGATGTGCTGGAGGCGCCCGAGGGGGATCTGGTGTTGCGCCTGAGGGCAACCGTTGAGGGAGAGCGCCTGACGCTTGACTTCAGCGGCTCGGCGGGGCGCCACGAGGGCAATCTGAACTGCCCGCTGGCGGTGACCCTGTCGGCCTGCTGGTTTGCGGTGCGGGTGCTGACCGACCCGGACATCCCGCCCTCGGCGGGCGCCTATCGCCCGGTGCGGGTGATCGTGCCGGCCGGCTGCCTGCTGAACGCCCAGCCCCCGGGCCATGGCGACGGGCCGGCGCCGGCGGTGGCGGCGGGCAACGTGGAGACCTCCTCGCGTGTGGCCGATCTCGTGCTGGGCGCGTTCGGCCGGGCGCTCGGCCAGGGGACCATGAACAACCTGACCCTGGGCAACGAGGACTTCACCTACTACGAGACGCTTGGCGGCGGTCAGGGTGCGTGCGAGGACGCCGACGGTCCCAGTGGGGTGCATGTGGCGATGAGCAACACGCTCAACACTCCGATCGAGGCGCTTGAGCGCGAGCTGCCGGTGCTGGTGAGCGAGTACGCGCTGCGTCGCGGCTCCGGTGGCGCCGGGCGGCAACGAGGCGGCGAGGGGGTGGTGCGCGAGATCGAAGCCCTGAAGGACATGACCTTCTCTTTGATCGGCGAGCGCCGCCGCCACGCGCCGCCGGGCGCGCACGGTGGCGGGCCCGGGGCGCGCGGACAGGACACGTTGATCGCCGTGGATGGACAGGGCCGGCCATTGCCATCGAAGATCACGGGTACGCTTGGCGGCGGTGAGCGGCTTCGCATCGAGACCCCTGGAGGAGGCGGATATGGCACGTGAGCGGATCGGGTTCCTGGGACTGGGGATCATGGGCTCGCGCATGGCCGCCAACGTGGCGCGGGCGGGATATCCGTTGACCGTGTGGACCCACACCGAGGGCAAGGCGGAGCGCTGGGCCTCACAGCACGGCGCGAGCGCGGTGGCCACCCCGGCCGAGGTGGCGGCGAGCAGCGAGATCGTTGTGAGCATGGTGGTGGACGGGGCCCAGGTCGAGAGCGTGCTGTGTGGCGCCGGCGGCGTGGCGGAGGGCGCGAGGGAGGGTCTGCTGTGCGTGGACATGTCCACGATCGCCCCAACCGACACGCGACGTATCGCAACGCGGCTGGCCGAGCGAGGCGTTCGGATGGTGGACGCGCCCGTGACCGGCTCCTCGCCGCGGGCCCAGGACGCCACCCTCACGATCATGGTGGGCGGCGAGCAGCAGGACTTCGAGCGCATCAGGCCGCTGCTGGAGACGATGGGCGAGCTGATCGTGCACGTGGGCGAGCTCGGGCAGGGAGAGATGCTGAAGCTGATCAACAACTCCCTCGGCGCCGCCAACGCGGCGGCTGTGGCCGAGGCGCTGCTGCTCGCGGACGCCACCGGCGTGGACCTCGACGCGCTCGTGGCCGTCACCCAGAGCGGTTCGGGCGCTTCCGCCCAGATGGCGATGAAGTCGGGGCCGATGCGCGCGCACGACTATGCGACGCTGTTCAAGACCGAGCATCTGCTCAAGGACGTGCGTCTGTGCCTGGAGGAAGCACAGGCCGCCGGGATCCCGTTCCCGGCCGCGGCCCATGCCCGCGACATGCTGGCCGCGACAATCGGACGGGGCCACGGGGCCGACGATTATGCGGCCGTGATCGAGGCCGCCGAGGGCCTTGCGGGTCGGCGCCTGTGAACCTCCGGTAACCGTGACGAAGCCCCGCCGCCTGCGCCTGTGAACGTCCGGTAACCAGAACGAAGGCCGAAAAAACCCTCGATTTGCAGGGGATTTGGGATTTTCGCTCGGATTTCGTATCTTTAAGGGCAGCGGCACCCCGTGCCATGCGCCCTCAGGGGCGGCACGGATGGGGTTGCGCGGTTTTCAGACGATCTCTCGTATTCAGGTCTTTTCAACATGCCAATTGCTCTCAAGGAATGGGCGGTCACCGTCCGCGCCCTCGCCGAAGGCGAGCAGCTGATCACCCTGCGCAAGGGCGGTATCCGCGAGCCTGAAAAGCACTTCAAGCTCGACCACGACCGCTTCTTCCTGTATCCCACCTTCGACCACCAGCGCAACGACCTCGTGCGCGAGTCCCACCAGCCCGAGCTGCGCAGGGCGCTCGAGGAAGGCGTGTGGAACGACGGCGAGCCGCCGGTGCAGGCTTTCAGCATCGAGGGCGGGATCCAGCAGCCCGAGCGCGTGCGGATCAGGGCATGGGCGGAGGTGGCGGGCCACTTTACGATCTCCGACCCTCGCTGCGTGGACGCGCTGTCCCCGTTCTACGTGTGGACGCCCGACTATGCCGAGAAGCGCCTCGAATGGAAGCGCCGTCATCCGTTGCACGTGCTGTTGCTGCGCACCTATCGCATTCCCCGTCCGGTGACGGTCAAGGTCAGGGACGAGTACGGCGTGTGCAGCTCCTGGCTGGAGCTGCAGCGCGAACTGCCATTCGAGGGCACCCCGGTGCTCTCCGACGGCGAGTTCGAGCGGGCGGCCGAAGAGATCGAGTCGATCACGCGCGAAGCCGGGCAATCGCTCGGCCAGCCTGTGCTCGTCTGACGCGGCGCCCTACGGCAACAGTTCGCGGGCGTGCTCGGCCTCGGTGGTGGGGACCAGCACGTCGCGGCCACCGGCGGCCAGGAACTCCGGCACGTCAGAGCCACCGTTGCGCTGCAGCATGCTTGGGATGTTCTCCTGAAGGAGCAGCCCCTGGATCAGTTCGGCCTCGGCGAGGTTGTGCGCGTAGGCGACCTTCACGAACGGCAACCGGCCACGGCTCTCAGACCGTGATCTGTCCGATCTCCACTTCACGAACGGCGCCTTCCTCGATCAGATAGGAGCGGATCTCGGGCTCCGAGGGATCGGTGAGCCCGACGATGATCCACTCGACCCCGGGCCAGCTGGCGGCAAAGCTGATGTCGGTTTGCGAGGGGTGGGGATGGGAGCGCACGTGAGAGTGGTAGATCGCCCCGAGCTCCCATCCTTCCCGCTGAATCTCGGTCCACAGGGCCAGCAGCTCTTTCGGGTCGATCTCGAACTTCAGAGCGCTTTTGTGGACGTTCTCGGCACGGTACACGCGCACCGCGCGAGCCGGAGAGCCCTCCTGCACCGCCACCACTCCGCAGCACTCCTCGGTGGGAATCTCGCGGGCGTGCGCGAGGATCTGCTCGAGCAGGTCTTCGGAGATGTCCATCGGCCTCAGCTCCTGTCTCCGCGGCCCGGCGCCCGGAGGTCTGCGAGCAGGCTGGAGCTCACCACCACACGGTGGCGTCAAGGTTCTCGATCTCGTCGACCGGCAGCGTGTAGATACCGCTCGAGAGGTACTTCCAGCCGTCGTCGGCGACGACGAACACGACATTGCCCTCGTCGAGCTCACTGGCGATGCGCACTGCCACTCGCGCGATCGCACCGCTTGAGACACCTGCGAAGACGCCCTCCTCGTCGAGCAGCTTGCGCGTCCAGATGATCGCGTCGCGGTTGGTCACGAAGATCTTGCGGTCCAGCAAGGAGATGTCGATGATCGGCGGGATGAAGCCGTCGTCGAGCGAGCGTAGGCCCTGCACCGGCTCGCCCTGCATCGGCTCGGCGGCCACGATCTTCACGGCGTCGCCGAAGGTCTCCTTCAGGCGCCGGCCGTTGCCCATCAGCGTGCCGCCGGTTCCAAGCCCGGCCACGAACGCGGACACCTCGTCAAGCTCCTCCAGGATCTCAAGCGCAGTGCCGTTGTAGTGAGCGTTGGGGTTGGCGATGTTGCCGTACTGGTAGGGCATGTAGTAGGAGGAGTCGGCCTCGGCCATGTCAAGCGCCTTCTCAACTGCTCCGTTGGAGCCCTTGGAGCCCTCCGAGTAGACGATCTGGGCGCCGTACATCTTCAACAGCTGGGTGCGCTCCTGGGTGACGTTCTCGGGCATCACCACCTTCAGCGGATAGCCCTTGCGCGAGCAGATCATCGCAAGCGAGATGCCCGTGTTGCCGGAGGTCGGCTCGAGGATCGTCTGCCCTGGCAGGATCGCGCCCTTCTCCTCGGCGTCCTCGATCAGGGCGCGCGCCACGCGGTCCTTGACCGAGCCGGTGGGGTTGCGCGACTCGAGCTTGGCCCAGATGCGCACGCCGGGCTTGGGCGAGAGCCGCGGCAGCTCCACGAGCGGCGTGTTGCCGATCGATTGGATGATGTCGCCATAGCGACCTCCGCAAGGCTTGTTCTGGACCCGCTCCACAGCCATTACTTCACGGAATATAGCGGCGCTCGGCCAAAGCTCCAAAGACCCCGCCAGATACGAGCGGGATCTGCGGGCCGATTGGGATATGCCGTAAGCTGAAAGACGGGATGGCAGGGCACTTCGATTACGACTGGCTGGTGATCGGCTCCGGCTTCGGCGGCAGCGTCTCGGCGCTGCGCCTGTCGGAGAAGGGCTATCGCGTGGGGGTGCTGGAGTGCGGACGGCGCTTCGCCGACCACGAGTTCCCTGAGTCGACCGCTGACTACAAGCGCTACTTCTGGCGCCCGAAGATCGGCTGGAAGGGCATCTTTCGGCTGACCACGTTCAAAGACGTCTCGGTGGTGAGCGGCTGTGGCGTGGGCGGCGGCAGCCTCGGGTATGCCAACACGCTGTACGTCCCGCCGAAGCCGTTCTTCGAGGACGCCCAGTGGCAGGGAATCACCGACTGGGAGACAGAGCTCGCTCCCCACTACGACGAAGCTCAGCGGATGCTCGGCGTGACGATGAACCCGCACGACGATCCCGCTGACCAGCTGCTGCGGGAGCTGGGTGCAGAGCTGGGTGTCTCCGACACCTACAAAAAGACGCCGGTGGGCGTGTTCTTCGGGGAGCCGGGCAAGCGGGTGCCCGACCCGTTCTTCGACGGCGAGGGCCCCGATCGCACCGGCTGCGCGCTGTGCGGGCGCTGCATGGTCGGCTGCCCGCACGGATCGAAGAACACGCTCGTGAAGAACTACCTGTTCCTCGCGGAGAAGCGCGGGGCGAAGGTCAGCCCCGAACGCACCGTGATCGACATCCGCCCGCTCGGGGCCGGCGACGGCAGCGAGGGGTACGAGGTCGAAAGCATCCGCTCTGGCGCCTGGGTGCGCAAGGAACGCAGAGTCCAGCGGGCGCGAGGCGTGGTCGTCTCCGCCGGCCCGCTCGGGACCAACACGCTGCTTCAGCGCTGCCGTCTCGGCGGCTCGCTCCCGCGCATCTCCAACCGTCTCGGCGAGCTGGTGCGCACCAACAGCGAGGCGATCCTGGCGGTGACAGTGCCCGAGGACTATCCGGAGAACCTGATCAAACGGGTGGCGATCACCTCCAGCATCTACCCGGACCCGCACACCCACATCGAGACCGTCACCTATGGCAACGACGGCGACTCGATGAGCCGTCTGAACACGCTGTTGACGGGCGACGGCACGCGCGCCACGCGTCCGCTGAAGCTGCTCGGCCAGATCATCCGCCACCCCAGGCGCTTCGCACAGGTGGTCCGCCCCAAGAACTGGTCGCGGCGCACGATCATCATCCTCGTGATGCAGACGCTCGACAACGCGATCGCGCTGCGCCCCAAACAGGGCCCGTTCAAAACCCTGTGGCTGAGCACCGAACAGGACCCCGAGCGTCCGATCCCCACATTCATCCCCGTCGCCAACAAGGCCGCCGAATGGTTCGCCGAGCGCACCGGCGGGATCGCGCAGAGCTCGTTCACCGAGGCCGCCTTGAACATCCCCACAACCGCCCACATTCTCGGCGGCGCTGTGATCGGCGCCGACGCAGAGCACGGCGTCGTCGACGCCCACCAGTGCGTCTTCGGCTACGAGAACCTGCTCGTCTGCGACGGCTCGGCCGTCCCCGCGAATGTCGGAGTCAATCCAAGCCTGACGATCACGGCACTGGCCGAGCACGCGATGAGCCATGTGCCAGCCGTTGATCACATGGACGCACCGAGCGTCCAGAGCGTCGCAGCCGCCTAGGCCGGCATCCCGTAGGCTCGCGTCTCGCTTATTTGGCGCTCGACGTCAGGCGTTCAAGCTCGGACGTCAACCTGTCTCCAGCGCTGTTCATTGCAGATCGCGTGACATGTTCACGCTTCGCGACTGGACATCCGGAAAGGGTAAAGATGAGACGCAAGGATTCCCCAGCCTGATATTTCAGGGTCGCCACGATCTTTGAGCCATTGTCGTGCGCGACCACAACAAGCGCCAGCGCCAAAAAGTATTCCATGTCGTTAAAACGCTATCAGGCAGAGCACAGTGTGATTGAAGGTCTCCCAGCCTCTACACACGGATCACACTAAGACCGGCAACCCCATCAACCGGGGAGAAGTCATCGTCCTGGGTGACTACTGGCACTTCGTGTGCAAGTGCCGTAGCGGCAATCCACAGGTCGTTGACGTTCAGACGGCGGCCGGACTCGGCAAGGTGGACACGCAGCAATGCCCAAGATGCGGCGACGGTGCCAT
The DNA here is from genome assembly GCA_035483615.1 of Solirubrobacteraceae bacterium. GTDB lineage: Bacteria > Actinomycetota > Thermoleophilia > Solirubrobacterales > Solirubrobacteraceae > Palsa-744. Next base: position 9,168 of record DATHPT010000411.1, read on the forward strand.
CGACCACGAGCAGTTCTATATCAGCCACCGCTTCGAGTGTCGCAAGTCGGCGGGCGCGCGTCTCCAGATCCCGTGCGGCGAGGACGCCGGCCTGAAGCTCTGCGATCGTGACAGCCGAAACGGCCGATTGCGACGGAAGTCGCCCAACGTCCAGTGATCGAGACGTCTCACCGGCGATGAAGACGCTCGTGTCGAGCAGACCTCGGTCGATCGCTGTCACTGCTCGGCGATCGGACCAAGATCGTCGGTGGTCTCCCCTGCAAGCAACTCCAGATCGGCTCGTAGTCCAGGGTCAGCTTGTGCGAATCCCAGTCGACGCACCAACTCGGCGCGCGGCAACCACTGACGTCGCTCGTCAGGGAGAGGGACCAAAGCGGCGACAGGTCTGCCGCGGGTTGTGATCACGATCTCATCCCCTGCCTCCACCCGCCGCAGCAGGTCAGCGGTGTTGTTCCGCAGATCTCGCGATCCCATCTCGACCTTCATGCGACTATCGTAGCACCTATGTAGCCGTTGGAGAAGCTCCCACCGGCTACGCCCGGTAGCGCACGATCAGCTTGTCGGTGCAGTCGATGAGCTTCCAGGGTCTGTTTTGGGGCAGGTAGCGCATCACGAGGATCTTGAGCCCGGAGCCGTTGCAGTCGACGATGCCGTGGCCGTAGACGAGCGCGATGTGGTCGGCGCCGGCGCCGGTCCAGATGTGGTTGTAGCCGTGGGAGGCGTAGAGCCAGTCGTTGCCGTTCCCGCCGTGCAGCTCGTCTGTCTGGTTTGTTGGATTGAGCTCTGCATGGGAGTCGCCCCAGATCACATCGCCGTCGTTGCCGCCCCAGATCGTGTCGTTGCCGTCGCCCCCAAGCAGCTCGTTGTGGACGCCTTCCAAGCCCCGCATCGTTCCGCTTTCGTTGTTGGGGTGCCCCTGGTGATGACCGATCGCGGGCCAGCCGGCGTGGCTTGCCTCGCCAAGCGCCGACACGGCGCTCGCAAGTACGAGCACGATTGTGGCCAGCGCGACACGAGACCATCTCTTCTGCGGGTGGGTAAGTGAAATTCCGAACATTGCCCCAGAGGCTAGAAGGCGCCTCGGCGAAAACCCGGCTCTCTCGACACATGTTCTGTTCCTCATAGAGAGCTTCGGCCCCCGGACACCCGCTCCGACGCCGAGCTGAGCCCACCAACACGGAGCCGTAGGCCAGCCGCCCCATTCAACCGCAGCAGCCGGTTGAGCACACCGCTGCGGTCGGAGCGCAGGCGGGCGATCGTCCGCCAGCGGCCGTCGTGGCCCTGGCGCTGCAGGAGAGCCGGCTGGCGTCCGTACATGAGCAGCGCCCACACGCGCACCTGCCGCCGGTTCACCCGCAGAGGGTCGAATGGGAGCGTGAAGCCCCGCAGGAACGGCTTGGGGCGGGCCAGGGCGGTGTCCCCCTCGGGCCCCGGGGCATACAGCCCTGCCGGTCGCGGGTAGAGGCTCAAGCCACCGTCGGGCAACGCCAGCGGCGTCCCTCCGTAGGGGTCGATCAGGAACTGCCAATCCACGACGCTCACGCCCGCGACCCACAGGCGGTGTAGCGCCCGCGAGATCCAGCCGGCCTGCAAGGGGCCGGGCACGCCTTGGGAGCTCGGCGGGGAGCTCTTCCAGTTGAGCTCGGTGACCCACACGGTCCGCCGCCCGGCGGGCAGCACCGTGCGCAATCGCTCTGCCCGCGCCAGCAGGCCGGTGATCTTGGCGATGTCGGCGATCGAGGCGTCAAGCGAGGAGGCCGCAACGGCGTCGGGGTTCCCGACGGACAGCGGGTGAAAGGCCAGCACGTCCAGGTGGGGCCGCTGCGTACAGTTCGTCCTGGCGGCGCCCCGCAGGCACAGCAGCCCTTCGAGGAAGCTCACCGGCGCCATCGCCCCCACGCCCGCGGGTTCGCCCTCGGGGGCGATGCCTGCGGCAAGCACCGTGTCGCCGGGCTGCACCGACTTGACCCCTGCGTAGAACCCGTTCAGCAGCTGGCGGTAGAGCAACGGCGAGAAGGCGCTCCAGCGTCGACCCGAAGCCACCCACTGAGGCTCGAGGTATCGGGCGAGGTTGGGCTCGTTCCACGCCTGCAGGAGCCGCACCCGCGGCAACGTCGAGCCGGGACGCAGGGGATCGGGAAAGGCGCCGTCGTAGCGGCGGGCCAGCGCGGCCGCGAAGTCTCCCAGCGCCGCCCCACTGGGCGCCCAGCTGCCGGGGTAGGCGTGGGGCCAGCGATTGGGAGCTTCGGCGAAGGCCGGGGCGTGGGATACGACCAGCAGCGGCTGCAGGCCGGCCGCGGCGGCGCTGAGCACGGCCGCGTCGAGCTGGGAGAAACGGTAGGCGGGGCTGGCGGGATCGCGTGGTTGAAAGCCTGCGGGCGGCGTAGCTTGCACGATGCTGCGCCAGTCCACCGGGATGCGCGCCACGCTCCCTCCGAGCGCACGGATCCTGCTCATCGTGAGCGTGCGGACATCGGCCTGCTGGCTCAGCATCAACGCTCCGTCGGAGACCCCGCGCGCGAGCCCTCCGCGGGGGAAGGGGCCGTAGAGCAGCGCATGGCTCTGCATCCGGGCGAGCGACCGGTCGGTGTGAGCGGGGTTCGCACCGGTGGGTGGCTCAACGCCGAATGGTCGCGGCGGCCCATCGGCGCCGGTGCGCGAGGGCAGCGGCAGCACCGCAGGGGGCTGCAGCCACGCCACGGTCGACAGCAGCGCCAACCCGATTTGAAGGGCGCCTTTCAGCGACGCGCTAGGACCAGGCATCCGCGGGCGCGAGCTGGACGGAGCCCCAGGGGCTAACTGTGCAGCGTGACCGAATGGCGTTCGAGCGTGAGCTTCGCGCCCGAGGCGGTGTTCAGCGTCGTGACCAGCACCGTCTTGATGCTGTGTGCGTGCTTGAGCAGCCGCCGGCCCTTGGAGGTGGCGTGCATGGTGACCGTGACCGTGCCTGCGGTCTTCGCGGTGGCGGTACCCCGCGCCAGCAGCACCGCGGGGGGCTTGCGCCTGCGCTTGTGCTTGCTCGTCGCGGCGAACGCCGGCAGGGTGCCCTCGTGCTGGTACAGGTCCTCGACGACCCTTCCGGGCTGGTTGATCCTCACATGGGTCGACCAGCCGGAGCGAAGCAGTTTGTGAATCGTGGTTCGCGCGAATTTTGCGAACGAGCCGGCGAGCGCCAATGGTGGCGGTGGAGGCGGCGGCGAGGGCGGCACCGGACAGGCGCCGACAGGGCGGTCGTTCTCGCTGGAGTAGGCGAAGGTGGCTCCGCCGGCGAGCGGCGAGATCAGCGACTCGACGGCGTAGACGGTCTCTCCGCCGAGCAGGGGCGCCAGGAAGCCACCCTGGAAGCTGGGTCCTGTGAGCGCCTGGACCTGTGCCAGGCCACCACCGCGGCGGGCAAAGTAGGAGGGATGGGGGACAACGGTGTAGTAACCGCCTTCGATGGTCTCCCCCGCCGAGCGCTGACCGGAGAAGTTGATCGAGCCGGCGCAGACGGTGGGGTCGAGCGAGGGCAGCCCGTCATAGACGACCGCGCCCCTGGCGACGCCGACGGGTGATTCAAGTGTGACCACGTCGCCCACCTGCGGCACCTGGGACAGCCATGCGCCTCCATCGCCTTTGTCCTGCTCCACGACCAGGCCGTTGTGCGCGATCGACACGACGACTTCCGCGCGAGGATGGGACGCGCTGGCGCTGACATGCTGAATCGAGTCTTCGGGCTGCGTGTTGGCGCCCTCGACGATCGACAGCGAGTATTCGGGAGCCTGGGCGCCGCTGGCCAGAGCCGGCAAGGCCAGGGTGGCCGCGGCGGCAAACGCCGGCAACACAAAACGCGACGCGCGATTGAGGCCGCGCAGGCTGAGGACGTGACTGGCTCTCATCGACACGGGAACATAATCGTTCGCCCGGTCAGAATATTTAGCTCAGGACGAAATCCTGGACGGTTCAGCCGAGGCTGGCGGACCAATCCTGGCGGTTCAAGCCGTGGCTGGGCCCGACTGTCCGGCGGCGAAGCTGCTGGAGTCACCAGCCGCACAGCGCTGTCGTTTGCGAGGGCCTGATTGGCAGATCTCAGAGGTGAGTGAGCGCGAGCGCGCGGACGATACCTGCGTCGACGTCGATCATCAGCCAGTCGGGAAGGGAGCCGATGCGCTCTTCGATGGCGCCTCTGTCGATCGTGGCGCCATCGCGCTCCTACGACAAGCGCTGGAGCTTCGTTGACTACGGCATCTACAGCTGGCCGCCGGCCATCGCCGGCAGGATCACCACGGTGTCGCTGTCGGACACAGCCGTGTCGAGCCCGTCGAGCACGCGCACGTCCTCGTCGTTGAGGTAGACGTTGACGTAGCGATTGAGCTCGCCGCCCTCGGAGAAGATCTGCGTGGCGGTGGCCGGGTGGCTGTCGGTGAGGTCGCGCAGCAGCTCACCGACGTTTCCGCCGGAAGCGGACACCTCACGCTCGCCGCCAACGGAGGCACGCAGGACTGGTGGGATCTTGATCGTCGCCATCGGCCGAACAGGCTACCCGGCTGCGGCGCAGAACGCCTCGTAGTCGGGGAAGACCCCCATCTCATCGTCTGAGATCTCCTCCGGCGGGCGCGAGCAGATCGGGCAGTCGGGGTCACGGTGGACCTTGACCTCCGAGAGCGTGGCTGCGAGCGCGTCGTACAGCAGCAGGCGCCCGATCGCGGGATCGCCGATGCCGAGGATCAGCTTCACGACCTCGGTGGCCTGCAGCAGGCCCATCGTGCCCGGCAGCACTCCGAGCACGCCGTTGGCCCCGCAAGAGGGTGCGAGCTCCGCCGGCGGGGGCTCGCGGAACAGGCAGCGGTAGCAAGGGCCCTCGTAGGGCTTGAACACCGACAGCTGGCCGTCGAAGCCGAGGATCGAGGCCGACACGACCGGGATCTTCAGGCGCACGGTGGCGTCGTTGAGCAGATAGCGGGTGGGGAAGTTGTCGACCCCGTCCACGATCACGTCGTAGCCCTCGATGATCTCCATGATGTTGCTCGCATCCAGGCGCACCGGGTACTTGACGACCTGCACGTCTGGGTTCAGGCCGTGGATCGTCTCCTCGGCGGAGTCCACCTTCGGGATGCCGATGCGCTGGGTGGAGTGGATCACCTGGCGTTGGAGGTTCGACAGGTCGACCACGTCGTCGTCGACGATTCCGAGCGTGCCGACGCCGGCGGCCGCGAGGTAGAGCGCCGTCGGCGAGCCGAGCCCGCCGGCGCCGAGCAGCAGCACCTTGGCGTCGAGCAGCTTCTGCTGGCCGTCCGTGCCGATCTCGGGAATCAGCAGGTGGCGCGAGTAGCGATCGCGCTGCTCGGCGGAGAGCGTGCGCGGCACGTCGACCTCGTAGCCACGGTCCTTCCACAGCGTGATCCCGCCCGTCATCGACTCGACGTGCTGATAGCCGAGGTCGTCCCGCAGCGTGCGGGCTCCGTAGGCGGAGCGGTTGCCGGAGGCGCAGTAGAGGATCACGTGCGCCTCGCGGTCGGGCACGATCGCCTCGATGCGCGTCTCCAGGTAGCTGCGGGGCACGTGCTTGGCGCCGGGGAGCAGTCCCGAGGAGAGCTCGTCGATCTCGCGCAGGTCGATGATCGCGACGCCCTCCTGCAACAGCTCCTTGACCTCGGAGGGGTCGACCTCGTCGATTTCGCTCTTCACCTGGCGCAACAGGTCTGCGCTGGACGGGCTCATCTGGAAACTCCTAAATGGCGGTCGGATTTCATGGAACTTCAGAAAGTATAGCGCCGGTGGCTGCATATATGAATGGGTCTCGACTCCTGCCGTGAACGGGACTCCTACCCCACCTCACCGGCCCCCGCCTTGCCTCTCAGGCGCCTCTCCCTTGGCTTCACCAGGGACCCTCCCTTGACTTGTTGACCGGGGTCCTCCCTTGGCTTCACCAGCGTCTCCCCCTTGCCTCAACGGGTCCCTTACCCTGCCTGACGGTGCGCCCTCAACTCCGTTTCGTGCTGCCAGCGGTCTCGGCGGCCCTTGCGATCCTGCTGGCGCTGGTGATCATCCTCGGCGGCGGCGACGGCGGCTCCTCCAACCGACCGCACGCGCAGACCGGCGGCTTCGACGGGGCCGCGTTCCCGCTCGGAGTGCGCGCGCCTGACTTCACGCTCGAGAGCCAGCTGGGACGGCGCGTGTCGCTGAGCGCGCTGCGAGGACGGGTGGTGGTGCTCGTGTTCGTCTCGACCAACTGCCGCGCCTGCGTGCTGGCAGCCCAGCAGGTCCGTGGCGCGCTCGACGAACTCGCGCAGGCACCCACCTACGGTAAGGGCACGGCCATGCCGGTCACCCAGGTGCTGCTTGTCAGCACCGACCCCTCGGCGGACACGCGCGCGCATGTCGAACGGCTCCTGGCCACCACCTCGCTGAGCACGCGAGCGCAGTATCTGACCGGCACCCTGGCCCAGCTGCGACCTGTGTGGCGCGCCTATCGGGTGCCGCCGATGAGCGCCGGCAGGACCGCATCGGAAGCCGCCACGACCGTGCTGCTGATCGGCCCGAACGGCGCGAAGCGGGTCGGCTTCGGCCTGGAACAGCTCACCCCCGAAACCCTCGCTCACGACATCCGCATATTGCAGGGCGCCTGAGAGCCGAGCGGCCCGTCCACGGCACGGACCGCCCACGGACGGCTGATACCCTAGCTGCCAGGTAGGTATTTAGACGATGATGTTCTCGACAAAGGCCGAGTACGGCGTACGGGTGATGGTCGAGCTGGCCCGGCGGGCCGGCGCAAGCCCCGACGGCGCCGGGTCGGTGGTCCCCTTGGCGGAGATCGCCGAGCACGACGGGATGCCGCTGGCCTACCTCGAGCACCTGGTGGCCCGCCTGCGCAAGGCGGGGCTGATCGACAGCCGCAGGGGCTCGCGCGGGGGCTACATGCTCGCGCGGGCGGCCGAGGACATCACGATGGCGGAGGTGGTGGAAGCGCTTGAGGGCTCGATCGCCCCGATCGAGTGCATCTCCCAGGGGCCCGACGGCAGCATCGTGTGCTCGCGGGAGTCCGACCCCGACCACGTGTGCCCGACCAAGCTGCTGTGGACCCGCGTTCGCTTCTCGATCGTGAGGACCCTGAAGGAGACCACGCTCGCCGACCTGCTCGTGCCCGCTGGGGCGCTCCTCGCGCAAGGGCAGGCCGCGGCGACGCCGCTGCTGCAACCGCTTCCGTCCGTCCCCCAACAGACCGCCACGAACGTGGCCTAGCAAAGGAACCATGGCCGACCTCGAAATAACGAACCTGCACGTGCGCACCGAGGATCGCGAGATCCTGCGGGGCGTCGACCTGAGCATCGACCGCGGCGAGATCCACGCCCTGATGGGCCCCAACGGCTCCGGCAAGTCGACGCTCGCCAACACCCTGCTGGGCCATCCCTCCTATGAGGTGACCGAGGGCAGGATCGTGTTCAAGGGCGAGGACATCACCGAGGCAGAGCCACACGAGCGCGCCCACGCGGGGCTGTTCCTGGCCTTCCAGTACCCCGTCTCGATCCCAGGGGTGTCGGTGGCCAACTTCCTGCGCATGGCGATCAACGCCAAGCAGGACGAGCCGATCAGGGTGAAGGAGTTCGGCGTGAAGCTCCAGCACGCCATCGACCTGCTCGACGTGGACCGGGCGTTCACCTCCCGCCACCTCAACGACGGCTTCTCCGGCGGCGAGAAGAAGCGGGCGGAGATCCTGCAGATGGCGATGCTCTCCCCCGATGTGGCGATCCTCGATGAGACCGACTCGGGCCTTGACATCGACGCGCTGAGGACCGTCGCCGAGGGTGTGCAGAAGCTGCACGACGAGCAGGGGCTCGGCGCGCTGATCATCACCCACTACCAGCGCATCCTCCACTACGTGAAGCCCCAGTTCGTGCACATCCTGATGGATGGGCGGATCGTGCTCGAGGGCGGCGTTGAGCTTGTGGAGCGCCTTGAGCGCGAGGGCTACGACAAGATCCGCCAGGAGGTCGGCGCCGGTGCCTGAGACGGCCGGCAGCCCCAACGGAGCAGTCGCTGGCGAGGGCTCGCGCGTCGTCGACGGCGTGGCAGTCAAGGCCGGTCGCCACCGCGAGGCGAGCCTCTACCATGCGCTGGCGGGCGCCGGCGCGGGCGATGGCCGCACGCTCGCTGAGCTGCGGGACGCCGCCCTGGAGGCCTTCAACGCATCCGAGCTGCCGGTGTGGCGTCGCTCGGGCTTCTGGACCACGAGCTTTGCCGAGCTCGACCTGCAAGCGCTCGCGGCACGTGAGCACCCGCGTGACCAAGGTGTTCCTGAACTCGTCAGCAGCAGGATCCCCGAGCGCCCGCGGGCCGGACGGATCGTGCAGCTCGACGGCTCGATCGTGCATGTGGAGCTCGACCCGCAGCTCGCCGAGCAGGGCGTGATTCTGTGTCCGTTGGAGCAGGCCGCAAGCGAGCACGAGGAGGTGTTCGCGCAGTGGTACTCCAAGCGCCTGACGATCGACCGTCACAAGCTCGAGACAGCAAACGCGGCCTTCTGGAGCGGCGGGGCTTTCCTGTACGTCCCCGATGGCCTCGTGATCGAGGACCCGTTCGAGATCGTCTATGCCATCGGTGGCCCAGGCGTGGCCCAGTACGGTCGCACGCTCGTGATCGGTGGACGCTCCAGCGAGTTCCGCGTGCACGAGCACGACGTCGCGGAGAACTTCACCGAAGGCCAGTCGCTGCATGCGGGTGCATTCGAGATGTACCTCGAGGACGGCGCCCGCTGCCGTTTGGCACAGGTGCAGGACTGGGGCACGGGCGACGTGTTCGACGCCTCCACCCGCTTCGTGGGGGTGGGTCGGGACGCCTACTGCCATTGGCTGCCGGCGCTGCTGGGCGGCCACCTGGTGCGCCATCACCTCGAGCTGGCGGTCAGCGAGCCGGGCGGCGACATGGCCTTCAGGGGCCTGTTCTTCGCCGAGGCGCAGGAGCACCTGGACACGTTCGCGGTCGACCTGCACGAGACCGGACCCTCCGGCGGGGACGTGCACTGGCGCGGAGCGGCCACCGGCTCCAGCAGGACCAGCTTCGAGGGCCTGATCCAGATCGATCCGGGAGCCCAGCAGACGCACACCTACCTGCAGATCCACACGCTAATGCTCTCCCCGAAGGCGCGCCTGGACGCGATCCCCTCGGTGTTGGTGTCCGCCGACGACGTGTCGGCCTCGCACGGCGGCACGGTCGGGGAACTCGATGAGGCCTCGATCTTCTACATGGCCACCCGCGGCCTTGACCGCCCCACGGCGGTGCGACTGCTGGTGGAGGGCTTCTTCGAGCCGGTGCTCGGCCAGCTCGAGGACGAGCCTCTGGAAGAGCTGGTGCGCACGAAGATCTCCGCAAAGCTCGCGGCTGCGCGGGATGACATCGAGGCGTACGCGACGGCCAGATGAGGACCGCTACCGGCGAGAGGACCACGGCCGTGGGCTCCCTGGAGGTGAGGGACGACTTCCCGATCCTCTTGCGGCGCTTTGACGGCCGGCCGCTGATCTACCTCGATTCGGGCGCCACATCGCAGAAGCCCGCAGTGGTGATCGATGCGATCTCCGACTATCTGAGCCAGCACAACTCGAACGTGCACCGCGGGGTGTATGCGCTCGCGCAGGAGTCAGACGCCGCCTATGACGGCGCCCGCAGGCGGATCGCCGCGTTCGTGGGCTGGGAGCCACGGACGACGATCTTCACGAAGAACGTCACCGAGGCGATCAACCTCGTGGCCTATGCGTGGGGCCGGGCGAACGTCGGCCCGGGCGACGCGGTGCTCGTCACCCAGATGGAGCACCACGCGAACCTGGTGCCGTGGCAGGTGCTGTGCCGCGAACGCGGCGCCGAGCTGCGCTACCTGGAGGTTGACGAACGCGGCGAGCTCTCGCTCGACCAGCTCGACCGCGAGCTCGCCAAGGGCGATGTGAAGTTGGTGGCGTTCGCCCATGTGTCGAACGTGCTCGGCACAATCGTGCCTGTTGCGGAGATGACCGCACGGATCCGGGCCGCGGGTGCGATCTCGCTCGTGGACGGCGCCCAGGCGGTGCCGCACATGCCGGTGGACGCGGCGGCGCTCGGAGCGGACTTCTATGCCTGGACCGGCCACAAGGCGCTCGGTCCGACGGGCATCGGCGTGTTGCACGGCCGCGAGCAGATCCTGGATCGGATGGAGCCGTTCCTGACCGGCGGGGACATGATCGCCTCGGTGGACTTCGACGGAGCAACATGGAACGAGCTGCCGTTCAAGTTCGAGGCGGGCACCCCGCCGATCGCCGAGGCCGTGGGGCTGGGCACAGCCGTCGATTACTTGTCTGCGCTTGGAATGGACCGCGTACGGGCACACGAGCAGGAGCTGACCGGCTACCTGCTCGAGCGTCTGCAGGAGGTTCCGGGCCTGCGCTTCGTGGGGCCCCCGGAGGCCGAGAGTCGCGGCGGGCTCGTGTCGTTCACGATCGAGGGCATGCACGCGCACGACATCGCAGAGCTGGCGAACCGTGGTGGGGTGTGCATCCGCGCCGGGCACCACTGCGCGCAGCCGCTGATGCGCTGCCTCGGTGTGAGCGCCACCGCGAGGGCGAGCGTGGGCGTCTACAACGAGCCTTCTGACGTGGACGCCCTGATCGACGCCCTGCTCGAGGGCCGACGCATATTCGAGCTGTAGAAGACCAACCCGAACGACCCCCTTCCCCTCCCTCACAGGCCCACAGACAACACTCCCCATGGACGATCTCTACCGCGACTACATCCTCGATCACTACAAGCGCCCGCGCAACTTCGGCGAGCTCGACCCGCACGACATGGAGGGGCTTGAGCACAACCCGCTGTGCGGGGACGAGCTGGGGGTGCACATCAGGGTCAAGGACGGCCACATCGAGGATCTGCGCTTCCATGGGCACGGCTGTGCGATCTCCCAGGCGTCGGCGTCGATCGCCTCCGAGGAGCTGATGGGCATGCCCCTGGAGCAGGTGGGCGAGCTGGACGCCGACTGGGCGATCGAACTGCTCGGCATTCCCGTGTCTGCCACCCGCCGCAAGTGCGCGCTGCTCGGCCTGAAGGTGGTCAAGGGTGCCGTGACCGGCGACAACAGCTGGCCGGTGAGCTCAACTTGAATGGGGATTGGCTGGTCGTTCTCGGGCACGCGACCCGCCCCCACCGTCACAGAGGATTGCTGAGCGGGCTCGGATCCGGGCAGTGATCTCGATACAATTCCTAGTCCACAGCACAGGATTCTCAGAGGGAGCCATATGGCCACGCTAGACCGCACGAAGATCGCAAAGCCCAGCCCGATCGTCGAGGACGAGCAGGGTCAGCTGCTTGCGCGGAAAGGCATCTCGCGCGAGGTGATCCGCGAGCTCTCCAAGGTCAAGGGCGAGCCCGAGTGGATGGCCGAGAAGCGCGTGAAGTCGCTTGAGATCTATGAACGCAAGCCGGTGCCGACCTGGGGCCCGGACCTCAGCGGGTTGAACCTCGATGAGCTGGTGCTCTACTCCCCTCCGACCGCCGGACGCTTCAAAAGCTGGGACGACGTGCCGGAGGAGATGAAGCAGACCTATGAGGACCTGGGCATCCCCCAGGCCGAGCGCGAGCACCTTGCCGGCGTGGTGGGCGTGTGGCGCCAGGAGCCCGTGTACGAGGGCCTGAAGGAAGAGTACGCAAAGCTCGGGATCCTGTTCTGCTCGATGGACACCGCCATCACCGAGTATCCGGACCTGGTGCAGAAGTACTTCATGAACAAGTGCGTGCCGCCGCAGGACAACAAGTTCTCGGCGCTGCACGGCGCGGTGTGGTCGGGCGGCTCGTTCCTGTATGTGCCCAAGGGCGTCAAGGTTGACCTTCCCCTGCAGGCCTATTTCCGCATGGAGGGCGCCGGCGAGGGCACCTTCGAGCACACGCTGATCATCGCCGACGAGGGCTCGGACGTGAACTACATCGAGGGCTGCACAGCCCAGACCTATTCGGTCAACTCGATGCACTCCGCCGTGGTTGAGATCTTCGTGCACGAGGGCGCCAAGGCGCGCTACACGACCGTGCAGAACTGGTCCAAGGACGTCTACAACCTCAACACCAAGCGCGCCATCGTCGACGCCGAGGGCACCGTCGAGTGGGTGGGCGGCTCGATGGGCGCCAAGTACGTGATGCTCTACCCCGGCTCCTACCTGATGGGCGAGGGCGCGCGGGCCGACCACCTCAACGTGGGCGTGGCGGGCAAGGGCGTGCACAAGGACACCGGCGCGAAGGTGGTTCACCTGGCGCCGAACACCACCTCGAACATCCTTGCCAAGTCGATCTCCAAGGACGGCGGGATCATGGGCTACAGGGGCCTGGTCAAGATGGGCAACAACTCCGCCGGCTCGAAGGCCCGTGTGCAGTGCGACGGCCTGATGATGGACGGCGAATCCCGCTCAGACACCTGGCCTGACATCCAGATCCAGAACCCCAACGTGGCGGTCGCCCACGAGGCCACCGTCGGGCGCATCTCCGACGACCAGCTCTTCTACATGGGCTCACGCGGCTTCACCGAGGACGAGGCCGCCGCGATGATCGTCAACGGCTTCATCGAGCCCGTCACCAAGGAGCTGCCGATGGAGTACGCGGTCGAGCTCAACCGGCTGATCCAGTTGGAGATGGTCGGCTCGATTGGCTGACCCCACGGCCCGGCTTGACACCAAATCTGGTGTAGAATCGTGGGGTGGCCTTTAGTCCTGGAGAGTTGTTGAGATCTGCTCGTTGTCGTCATGGCTTGGGGCAACGTGATCTTGCTCGTCTGGCCGGAACCAGTCAGGCGCAGATCAGCCGTATCGAGTGTGGTGAAACATCGCCGAGTCTTCAAACCCTGACGCGTCTGCTGGCGACGATGGGTGAGCGCCTTTCGCTGGAGAGCGTGCATATGGCGAGCAATCGTCAGCTTTCCGATCTGCGTGCCGACTACGAGCAGCTGACTCCCTCCGAGCGCGTTGCACAGACTGCACGCTTGAGCCGGACTCTTACTGGGATAGCCGCCGCCCGCACTAGGTGACAGGCGTGGGTGAAATCGCACTCGACCCCGAGCGGCTTCTATCAACATTGCAGGAGCACAGCGTCGAGTTCGTGGTTGTCGGTGGTTTCTCACTGGCTGCCCACGGAGTCGTTCGCGGCACAAAGGACCTCGACATCGCGCCAGGCCAGGATCAGGGGAATCTCAAGCGTCTTGCCAGCGCGCTCGCAGCACTTGAGGCAAGAATCGACCTCGGTGACATCGATCCCGACGAGCTGGGAATCGCCTTGAGCAGGGATGATCTTGCCCAGGGAGGCAACTTTCGCCTCTTGACAATTTGCGGACGGCTTGACGTAATGCAGAGCATCGACGGCGTGCGCGACTACACAGAGTTGAGCAGACGTTCCGTCGAGGTATCGGTCCCGGGTGTTCCCGAGCCTGTCTGGTTTGCGGGATATGAGTCCCTGATCACGATGAAGTCGGCAGCCGGACGAGACCAGGACCTGATCGATATCGCCGACCTCCGTCGCGCGCGCGGAGAATCCTGAGCGGGCGTTCTCGCCCAACGCGCTATGCGTGCACCCGTCGACACGATCGCCGCCCCGCTGTTCCCCACGAAGCTGCCGTGGGTGAACACCAACGGCTCTCAGGCGAGCATCCTGCAGCGAGGCAAGCCGATGCTGGTGGAGTTCTGGGACTTCTGCCGGGCGAACTCGATGCGGACGCTGCCCTATGTGAAGGCTTGGCACGAGCGCTATGCCGACGCCGGCCTGCGCGTGATCGGCGTGCACTGCCCGGGCTTTGAGCCCTCGCGCGACGAGCAGGCCGTGCGCGACGCGGTGGCGCGCCTTGAGATCGAGCATCCCGTGCTGATCGACAGCGAGTTCGAGGTGTGGCAGGAGTATGAGAACCGCGGCTGGCCGGCGCGCTACCTGTTCGACGGACGGGCCCGCCTGTTCGACTACCACTACGGCGAGGGCGGCTACCTGGATACCGAGCTCGCGATCCAGGAGCTGCTGGGGATTGAGCGCGAGCCGCTTGCGCCGTTGCGCGTCGAGGACGCGCCGGAGGCCCGGCTGGCGCCACAGACCGCCGATCAGCCGGGCGCGTGGTCGGGACCCTATGAAGCGGGTGGCGTGTGGGCGGTGCTCGACGGTGTGGGCACGGTGACGGTCGACGCCGGCGAGGCGCACAGCGCCCGTGAGAAAGACGGCGCGTCGGCCGCCGAGAGCGGGGCTGGCGTGGGCCGCATGCTGACCGTGGAGCACCCCGGCGCATATCAGCTCCTCCAGCACGAGCGCAGTACCGCGGGGGTGCTCGAGCTGGAGATCGGCGCGGGCGTGGAGTGCTTTGCCACCTGCTTCACCCCTGGCGTGAGCTGAGCAGTGCTGGACGCTCAGCTGCTCGCCGGCGCAAGCTCCGCGTTTGAGCGATCGTCCAGCAGCCGCCGAAGCACAGGCGGGGCGTGCGGCACCTCATCGTCGACCAGCACGCTGCCCCCCGGCCAATAGGGACTCTCGCCCGGGGCGCCTTTGACGAAGTAGCCGTCGTAGGTCCAGCAGCCGGCGTTCAGCAAGCGGGCGCCGGCCGGACCGCGCCACTCACCTGCGAGGTCCCCTGGCAGTGGGCCCGCGCGATGGGTGTGGCCGAAGATCACGTGGGCGTCGCCGAGGCCCAGTCGCGCCGCCACCTCTCCGATCGCCCGCAGCCCCGCACGGCGCAGCTCAGCCGTTGAGATGTCGGCGTGGAACGAGCCGATCCCGGCTCTGTTGAGCGCCGCGACCGCGAACGGGAACGCGCCCGCGAACGCCCTGGCGCGCAGGTCGATCCGTGTGCGGCCGCCTGCGCCCGTGCGGGTGTTGCGATCACCGGCAAGCGCCCGCCAAGCGCGTACCGTCGACTGCCCGTTGAGCGTCGAGCCGGTGGGAGCCTGGCGCGCCACCGCGTCGATCCAGGCAAACACCGGCGCGGTGACCGCCTCGTAGTCGCCGACGTTCGCGAACGTGTCGGTGGGGCGACCCAGGACCCGCGCGGTCATCCCGATCCCCAGCCGCTCCATCGTGGGGATCGTGAGGTGACAATCGAGGTAGTGGCCGTGCGTGGCGTACACGTCCGAGCGCAGCCACAAGCCGGGGAAGGCGGCGCTCAGCTGCGCCGGCTGCGCCCAGGAGGCAAGCGTGGCAAGCATCGCGGAGGCCTCCTGCGCGGGGATGCGCTGCTCGAGTGAAAGCGGCTCGGGCGCTCGGCTTTCATCGCGACGGCGCAGCCAGGACTCGAGCAGCGCATGGTCGTGGTTGCCGGCCACCACCACGATCTCGCGACCGGCGAATTCCTTGCCAAGCTCCTCGAAGAAGGGGCGTGCGGCCGCGAGCGCGTCACGGCGCGGCCCGTGGCGCAACTCGAGCACGTCGCCGAGCAGCACCAGCCGATCCACGTCGCCCAGAGCCTCGAACAGCGCTCCGCGTGGCCCCGAACGCCGCAGCACGTCTGCCCCCGAGCCCGCGCCGAGGTGTAGATCTGAGATGACTAGGGTGCGCACGGCGATCGATGCAGGTGCTGCATTGGCGGCCCCGATACGGCCATGCTCAGGATGCGGCTGCCACTGCCTCGCGGATCGGCTTGGGGAGCATGAACCGGACGTCCTCGCGCACGACGTGGAACTCCGAGACGTCGTTCACCCCACGGGCACGGAAGAAGTCGAGCAGGTTCTGCACGAGATCGTCGGGGGCGCTTGCGCCGGAGCTGATGCCGACCACCCGCTTGCCCACCAGCCACTCCTCGCGCACCTCGCCCGCATGATCGATCAGGTAGGCCTCGGTCCCGCAATCGTGGGCCACCTCGACGAGCCGCACCGAGTTGGAGGAGTTGCGCGAGCCGATCACGAGCATCAGATCGCAGCCGCCGGCCATCTGCTTGACGGCGGCCTGACGGTTGGTTGTGGCGTAGCAGATGTCATCCGTGCGCGGGCCTGTGATCTTCGGAAAGCGCTCGTACAGGCGTTTGACGATCGCGCTCGTTTCATCGACAGACAGGGTTGTCTGGGTGACGTAGGCGATCCGCTCGGGGTTCTCGACCACGAGCTCGTCGACGTCCTGCTCGCTCTCGACGAGCACGATGCTCTCGGGCGCCTCGCCCATCGTGCCCTGCACCTCCTCGTGGCCGGCGTGGCCGACGAGCACGATCGTGTAGCCGTCCTCGGCGAAGTGGACCGCCTCGCGGTGGACCTTCGTCACGAGCGGGCACGTGGCGTCGATCGTGTCGAGCTTGCGGGCGCGGGCGTCCTCGCGCACCTTCGGGGAGACGCCGTGAGCGGAGAACACGGTCAGCCCGCCCTCGGGGATCTCGCTCACGTCCTCCACGAACACCGCGCCGCGGGCTGCCAGCAGCTCGACCACGTGCTTGTTGTGGACGATCTGCTTGCGCACGTAGACCGGCGCGCCGTGCTCCTCCAGCGCCCGCTCGACCGTCTCCACCGCGCGGTCGACGCCGGCGCAGGGCCCCCG